>CAZNXP010000249.1:0-3431 GCA_964576955.1 uncultured Algimonas sp. | reverse complement strand
GTGACGAAATACTCAAACCCCTAGGGGCTAGAGACGGACAAATTTGGATGAACCGCCCCGGCGGCACACCACATTCTGGTTGCTGCACACTTCTAACTGCCGATAGCTATCTACGCTTTGCAATTCTCTTGCTCCAAGACGGAGAATGGGACGGAAAGCGGATTTTGCCTCTTGGATTTGTTGATCAAGTCAAGACAGCCACGCCTCAAAATTCACATACAGGAATGGGCGTCTATGTGGCAGGACCATATATAGAAAAACGAGGCCCTCTCAATCCCGAAAAAAAACTTGGTCAAACCTTACATAGTGAACCCTATCTAGCAGCAGATCTTTTTATGTTTGATGGCAATAGCCACCAAACGGCCTATATTATCCCATCAGCGGATATGATTATCCTACGAACGGGCAATTGGGTTCCCAAAGATAAGGTGTGGGATAATAGTCAGCTCCCCAACATTTTGTTGAGGGGCATTGAATTCGAGGCGGGCAAAGCGCCAGCGGTCCAACAATGAGAAATTTTTGGCTAAATCTAGCGATTTTAGGCTTTAGCAGCTTTTTCATCTCGAGCTGCAGCGCTAATATCGAAGGTCCATTAGAATATTCTGACGAGCGTATTACAATCGAGACCAGCACAGGAAGAGAAATTCCTGTGCGCCTGTTGACGCCAGAAGGATGTTCAAAATGCGCCTTGGTTATTTTTTCTCATGGCGCGAATTCTACATACGACCGCTATAACAAACTCTTGTTACCTATTGCAGAAGCTGGTTACCGCGTGGCTATTCCCAACCATACTGACTCAGAAGAACATCCTCATCGTGGGGATTACAAACCGCAAGATTGGTCCCCCACGCGATTGGAAGATTATGCAACAATCGCCACGCAATATGAAACAGACCATTTATTCGCCGTTGGCCATTCCTTTGGCGCCCTCATCGCGCAAATCGCGGGAGGCGCTACCTTACCGAATATGCCAGAGGTGGATATCCCGCGTCCGCTGGCTGTCATAGCCTACTCCCCGCCCGGAGCGGTTCCAAATTTTTTCCCAGCCAAAACTTGGAGTTCAGTAAATGTTCCAACACTCGTCTCTACTGGAACAACGGATATAGTACCGATGATGGCAGAAAAATGGGAACTACATCTCAATAGCTATGAAGAGACCGCAAGTGAGCTCGCCTATGCCCTTATATATGACTCGATGGACCATTATATGAATGGGGCTTATGGGCGGGAAACTGATATTGAAACGACGGAACGTGATCAATCGATAAACCACCTCGTCCAATCAAGTTTATTTTTTATGGATTATATAAAGACCGGAAATCGCCCAACTCAAGACCAGTGGAACGAGTTGGAGCAGAGTTTTGTAGAAGCGAGAGCTAATCATGAGCAATGATATATTAAACCCTCAACTACACCAGCGCGGCCGCGCTGAGGTCGACTTCATGGTAAACATGTTCAAAGGCAGCGTAGAAGTTCGGCAAAGAGCGGACGCGGATATCAAGGCAGCTGCTGGAGACGCGGATAAATTGCCTGACGACATGGATGCACGCTCTGAATATATAGAACCGCGCATTTCAAACTCTCGCCCAAAACGAGTCACATCCTTGATCGGTGAATGGCATGCACGAAATCATGCTAATGTCTGTGAACGGGCCTTTGAAAATATTCTCCCATCAATAAAAGAAGGATTAGACTCGCTCGATCACGGCGATACAAAACTATTCCTAGACCCAGATTTTAAAGCACCAGCCTATTGGGACGGCGTTGATTACCACCGCACTGAAGGCGGATGGGATGGGCATGAATATGCGGGCTATGTCCATGCAGAGATCATTCACCGTAAAATCGTAAATGAAACATTCCCGGGTGGATTATTTGTTCCACGTAGAAAAATTGCGGCGCGAGCTCCGAAGGAAAATTACGATACGATTTTAGATATGGGCTGTTCGACTGCGCATTTTACGCAGGCCCTGCAAGAAACATATCCTGAAGCAAAAATCACGGGCGTAGATTTATCTGCTCGCACCCTTGAACATGCAAGACGTGTCGCCAATGCACATGGTTGGGACTGGAAGCTTTATCAACGCGCGGCAGAAGAAACTGGCTTTGAGAATGAGAGTTTTGATCTCGTCGCCTCTTACATTTTATTACATGAAGTGCCTGCTAGCGCCATTGAAGCCATATTTGCTGAAGCCTTTCGGGTTTTAAAGCCAGGCGGTGATATGATTATGAGTGATGTCACTCGATTTTCGGACGTCGATAAATTAACGGCTTGGAAAATGGATCAGGGCGCAAAATATGGCGGCGAACCACATTGGAGAGAGTCTGCATCCGCTGACCTCGGCGCGATTGCGAGAAAAGTTGGTTTCAAAAATGTCAATGCAGCTGGCGACCAACCGCGTAGCTATCCCTATGTTGTTCAGGGTAGCAAACCATGAGTGAAGAATTAGATCCTGTTAGTTTTAATTCACCCGATAGAGTTACCTTAACGAACGCTGATGTGGCTTCGCTAGGGCAAGCCATTTTAACCCTCACACAAGAGCTTTGGGTAATTACTGACCGAATGCATATTATGGAAGCTGTCCTGGCCAAGCACGGTTTAAATATAAGTGACGAAATCACCCATCATAAACCCGATAGCGTTCTTTCCGAAAAACTTAGCAAGGACGGCACCGCACTTATTGAAAGAGTATTATCTTCACTATCCAAAGACTAAATCATTTTGGACGTCATGACGTGAAGCTTTATATTCTAAATTAAAAACGACCTATTACATTCGATAGTCAATTATGATTTTGGCTTTCGACAAAACCGCTATTTTTTAATTCGAAACCTAGCCAGTCCTCAATCCATGAAATAGATGCGCCAGCTTTAAGCAGGCAATTTGTGCTATTAATGTCACAAAATTTACAAAAAAATGGGCTTACCATTCCAATTAAGAGTATTTTCCCGCACTATACTCGCAAGGCGACCATTTTAGCTAAACTGAGTTGCGTCAATTCGTCTCGATAGTGATGTTTACCCCGCTTACAAAAATTCGACCTTCAATTCGCAAGAATTAAATTGAAAAGGAATGGGGACCAAAATGACTTTCTTTAAAGCTTCAAACAAATATTGTGTTAGCGCCCTCGCGTTAGCTATTGCAATCGGTGGGTCGTCAACGACATTCGCTCAAACTTCTGATGATACGGAAATCATTGAAGCAGACGAAATTGTAGTGACAGCGCGGAAACGTGATGAAACGCTCACAGAAGTTCCTATTTCCATAGACGCTTTTAGCCAAGATGACCTAAACAAGCTCGGTATCACGAGTGCCGAAGCCCTATCGCAGGCCACTCCAAGTTTCGACTTTCAAAATGTTGGAACTGGTGGCCAATCCGGCCGTGCTAACCCGCAGATTCGGTTCAGAGGCGTAGGTTTACAAATTTCTG
>CAZNXP010000248.1:0-3432 GCA_964576955.1 uncultured Algimonas sp. | reverse complement strand
CTTGCATGACGTGTTCGATTTTATCTGTATTGCGAATGTCGTCGAGCGGATTTTCCGACAGGATGATGAGGTCGGCGAGTTTGCCTTCCTCTAGCGACCCAATATCCTTATCGAAGCCAAGATGACGGGCAGGTTCTGTCGTGGCGGTTTGTAGCGCTTGAACATTACTCATCCCGCCGCGCGCAAAACTCCACATCTCCCAATGTGCGGCGAGGCCTTCGCGTTGCCCATGTGCACCGATGGAGACAGGCACGCCCGCTTCCATGAGCTTTTTGGACACAGCCGCAGCAGCCGCATCTGCGTAATCCGCATCAGGCGCGGTTTCCCGCCGTGCTGATTGCGCGCGCAGCAAGGCAGGCGGTGTATGGGCGGATAGGATAGGATGTTTCCACACATCACTACGAGAGTAGTAATAGGTCTCACCTCTGAGGCCGCCATAGGTTACGGCGAGGGTCGGCGTATAGGCGACATTTGTTTGGCCATACATTTGGATAACATCATCATAGATGAACTCTTGCGGGAGGTTATGCTCCACCGAAGTATTACCGTCCTGTACGAGGCTCATATCCATATGATAGAGAGAGCCGCCTTCGGCCACGACGATGAGGTTTTCATCCCGCGCGGCCTTGACGACTTGTTGGCGTTGGTCGCGGCGAGGTTGGTTGTAATTCTTCACCCCATGCGCGCCTTGTTCCTTGAGACGAGAGACATGTTCGCGCGCATCATCATAGGATTGAATATTCGCGAAAAAGCCGGGAGCTTTCGCGCCGTATATGACTTCACCCGTGGAATAGGTTCGCGGCGCGAGGAGCATGCCTGCGCGCTGCATTTCGCTAGCGGCAAAGATTTCACTGGCGCGAGAGGAGGGGTCAAAAATGGTTGTGACGCCCAGCGCGAGTGTCGCGACGGCTTCCCAATTTTGCTGCGGTATCAACTCATCCGTGCCTTGCGGGCCGTGGGCATGGGCATCGATGAAACCCGGAATGATAGTTTTACCTTCGAGGTCAACCGTCTCTGCGCCGCGCGGCGCGGTCAGGTTTTCACCAATCTCTTTAATGCGGTCACCCTCGATGAGAATATCCGCATTTTCCAACACGCCGCCGTCCGCATCAGACATGGTGACAATCGTCGCATTTTGCAGAAGGACTGCGCCTGAGGGGACGTCCTTTTTGACCTTATAGGAAATCGACATGCCTTTTGTGACAGGTTCGAAATCGGGACTCGAAAACTCGTCAAATGAGGCGGAAAATACGTCGGGACCCAAAGACCAATGCAATGTGCCGTCATTCGACCAACTTGGATAAGTCGCGCCGCCTTCGCTGACTTTGACAACGGGCAGAGCGCCTGTGGTCATGCCTGTTTCAACATTTTGCGGTCCCGGCAAGAGCGGCATGATGAAGAGATTATAATTCTCGCGGAAGGCAACATATTCCCCGTTAGGCGAGATGAGATAGGTCTGGGCTTGTTTAGACGACGCATGCGCCCGCATGTCATCTCCCAATAAATTTGTGGAGACGAGTGTGCTTTTCTCATCCATGGTTTTCGTGAAAAAGACACGCAAATCATCGCCGTCGAAATGCGGGTCATTGCCAGACTTTGAAATCCGCATCGGCTCGCCGCCATCAACCGCATGCACATAGATGCCCGGTGCATCTGTGTAGCTTTGCGAGGTAATGGAAGAGCCGCCGCCTTTTTCAAAGGTGAGGTAATCCCCTGATGGAGACAAGCGCGGGCGTTTATAATGCCCGGGCTTGGACACCAAAGTTGTTATCTTGCCAGAGGCAACATTGATGGAATGTATCGCCCCTAAATCTGCGTCATCCCATGTTGTGAAGACGATAGATTTACTGTCGCGTGACCAACTTGGATAAAGCTCGCGCAGAGATTTTGGAAGTTTTGTCAGGTTCTTGACGTTGCCAGAACTTTTATTGCGAACATAAAGTTTGCCGAGGCTTTCAAAGACAATAGATTTCCCGTCAGGGCTGGCCTGAATGAAGCGCGGCATTTTGATGTCAAATTCATCTGGTGCGACCTCAACGGCGGGACGCGGGGCGTCCATGACGGTGCGCGTGTCTTTGACTTTGAATGGAATGGCTTTGAAATTTTCGGTCTCGACATTGAGCTTATGGATTTTACCCTTGGCCCAGAAATAAATGTGGTCTCCATCTGGGGACCAATCCATATTGGGATACATGCCTTGCACGCCCCATGTTTCCTGCATGTCTTGATCGAGATCGTCAAAAATCATCCGCTCGATGCCAGACTCGAGATTTTTCACAAAGAGCTTTGAGCGGGCTTCGACGCGTTTGACATAGGCCAAGGATTTCCCGTCAGGTGAGGGCGCGCTGCGCACGGCGCCGCCATATCCGCCAGCGGCTGTGGAAATCTCGCCCGTATCTAAGTCATATTTTTTAATCTGGAAAAGCTCAGTATGGCTGTTCTGGGCATAGATAAATGTTCCGCCCGGCGTTGTGTTTTGCGTATAGTAAATTGAGTTTCCGTCGGGGGCGAAGATAGGCTCGCCTAGTTCTTTCTGATGGGACTCTGAGGGTTTTTTGACGAGCTTGACGCCTTTGCCGCCAAAGGTGTGGTAGAGCCAAATCTCGCCCGTCCCGAGGGAGCGCGATGTCGTGAAATGCTTCTTCGCCGCAATATATTTGCCGTCTGGTGACCAGGTCGGATTATTCATGAGGCGGAAGGATTCTTTGGTAATGGCGCGCTTATTTTCGCCGTCCGCGTCCATGACCCAGATATTATCGCCGCCTGCGCGGTCGGAAGTAAAGGCGATTTGCGAGCCATCGGGCGAGAAGCGCGGCTGCATTTCCCACGCCATGCCAGAGGCAATATTGGTGGCTGTGCCGCCAGAGGCGGGCATAGTGTAAATATCGCCGAGCATATCAAAGGCGATGGTTTTACCGTCTGGTGAGACATCAAGGCTCATCCATGTACCGTTGTCGACATTGATATCGATTTCCCGCGTGTTTCCCGGCGGGTTCATGACCTCCCATTTGGCATCATCCTCTTTTTTCATTTTGTCATCACTGTCGGCTAAAGCCGTGAAAGCGATGGTGCTAGCGGTGGTTAAAGCGATTGTCGAAAGCAAGATAGATTTGAGGGTCATGGTTATATCTCCAGATTTGGGAGGAAGATGCAGGAAGCGGAGAGGCAAATCATGCCTTTTCGCCTGTGAGGCGTAAGATGGGATTAAGACTGTTTTTTCTTCCTCCCCCTGCAGGGGGAGGTGGGCCGAAGGCTCGGAGGGGGTAATCAGCCATTTATCTGGGGCGTTGCCCCCTCTGTCTTCACTTTGTTCAGACATCTCCCCCTGAAAAGGGAGAAAGGCATTGTTCTAAACCCGCCCAGCCGCACCCGGAAACACAACAGGGGTTTCGCTGCCGTCTTTTGCGACGGCGCTGACGCCGAAGAAATAAT
>CAZNXP010000247.1:0-3449 GCA_964576955.1 uncultured Algimonas sp. | reverse complement strand
AGCGTGAAATGTTCATGACGTCAGTTGCAGCGGTTGAGAAAATCATCGCGGATTGTCAGGAAATGGAACCAAGTCTGAGAGACGATGCCCCTGCAAAGCCAGCGCCGAAACCTAAGGCAAAGCCAAAGGCTAAGTCGAAGCCCAAAGTTCTCTACACGGATGGACCTACGGATGGCGACCCTGATGATTTGAAGAAAATCAAAGGCATTGGTCCGAAATTTGAGGGCGATTTGAACAAGAAGGGGATTTATTACTTCCGTCAAATCGCGGCCTGGAAAGCTAAGGATATTGAGATGGTCGATAAGCTTATCGATTCATTCCCTGGTCGTATTCAGCGCGATGAATGGGTCAAGCAAGCTGCCAAGCTCTCAAAAGGATAGGCGCGATTACATCGCTAATTGATTTTACGGGCCCATCGGGGCCCGTTTTCATTTTGAAGGGAGATAAATTCTATGGAGCAGATTCTCGAAACTGATCGTCTTATCCTGCGCGAAATTGATCCCGTCGCTGACTTAGGCCCTTGGCATGATATGATGACGGATGAAGAAACGGTCCGTTTCATTGGCGGTCAGACAATGGGCCGAGAAGAAACTTGGCGGCAAATGGCAACCGTTATCGGACATCAAAAAATTCGCGGCTATGGATTTTGGTCGGTCATAGAAAAATCTAGCGGAGATTGGATTGGGCGCGTGGGACCGTGGTTCCCCGAAGGCTGGCCCGAAGCTGAAGTCGGCTGGACCATCCACCGCGATTACACACGGCGGGGCTATGCTAAAGAAGCGGGCTTAGCCTGCGTCAAATATTGTTTCGAGACGCTAGGTTGGGACCGCGTCATTCATGTCATTGAAGAGGAAAATATTGGCTCTATCAAAACTGCCGAAGCGATTGGCTCGAAACGTATGTATAAAATTGAGAAGTTACCGCCCTTTGGTGATGTGAACTGTTGGGCATATGGGCAGGTAAACACAAAATTGACGGAATCTATCAAAAAGACTTGCTGAAACTATCGCACTGGATGGTTGCGGCGTGTGCACAGGGCGTTATAACGCTCTCACATCTGAACATTTCCCAAATGGAACTTCCATGAATATCCACGAATATCAGGGCAAAGCTGTCCTTAAATCCATTGGCGCCCCGGTTAGCGAGGGCGTCGCCATCTTTGACGCATCTGAAGCGAAAGCCGCCGCAGAAAAATTAGGCGGCCCGCTTTGGGTCGTAAAATCCCAAATCCACGCCGGCGGGCGCGGCAAAGGCACATTTATCGGCGCGCCGAAAGATGCCAAGGGCGGGGTTCGCCTCGCTTTCTCCGTCGATGAGGTCGTCAAAAACGCCAAAGAAATGCTCGGTGAGTATTTGGTGACGGCGCAAACAGGCGAGGGCGGCAAACAAGTCAATCGTCTTTATATTGAGCATGGTTCAGATATTGACCGCGAGCTGTATCTCTCAATCATCATTAACCGCGAAACTTCGCGCGTGTCTTTCATCGTCTCGACAGAAGGCGGAATGGATATTGAAGCCGTCGCGCATGACACACCTGAAAAGGTCATCAATTTCGACATAGACCCTGCGACGGGCTTCATGCCGCATCATGGCCGCACGCTTGCTAAAGCGCTGAACTTGAAAGGCGACCTTGCCAAGCAGGCGAATAAGCTAGGCCGTACATTATATAATGGCTTCTTGGCCAAAGACATGTCGATGCTGGAAATCAACCCGCTTATCGTCACGGAAGATCAGAATTTGCATTGTTTGGACGCGAAAATCAGTTTCGATGGGAACGCGCTATTCCGTCAAAAAGATATCGAAGAGCTTCGCGATATTACCGAAGAAGATTCCAAAGAAACCGAAGCGAAGAAATATGACCTGTCCTATGTGGCCCTTGATGGGAACATTGGCTGTATGGTCAATGGCGCAGGACTGGCGATGTCGACGATGGACATCATCAAGCTTTACGGGGCTGAGCCAGCGAACTTCCTTGATGTGGGCGGCGGCGCGACGAAAGAAAATATCGTTGCGGCCTTTAAAATCCTGACATCTGACGCAAAAGTCGAAGGTATTCTTATCAATATCTTTGGCGGCATTATGAAATGTGATGTCATCGCGCAGGGGACTGTGGACGCCGTCAAAGAAGTCGGCCTTGAAGTCCCGCTCGTTGTTCGCCTTGAGGGCACCAATGTTGCGGCAGGTAAGGAGATCATCAATAATTCAGGTCTGAACGTGATTGCTGCGGATGACCTCGATGACGCCGCACAGAAAATTGTCGCAGCGGTTAGCGGTGCAAAATCCTATTCGAAGTCGGAATTGACGAAAATGCTCGAAAAAGACGTTGTGAAACTTGCCAACTCAATGGGCATTGAAGCGTCAGTGGACGATCTGAAAGCCGATACAATTCAAAAAATTCTAGATAAGCAGGGCTAAACTGATGTCAGTCTTAATCAATAAAGATACAAAAGTTATCACGCAGGGCATGACCGGTAAAACCGGCACATTCCATACGGAGCAAGCCATTGCTTATCATGGAACTAAAATGGTTGCGGGCGTCACGCCGGGTAAAGGCGGAACGACGCATATTGGCTTGCCGAATTATGATACAGTCCACGAAGCAAAACATGCAACGGGCGCGACAGCCTCTGTGATTTACGTGCCCCCGCCTTTCGCCGCGGATTCAATCCTCGAAGCGATTGATGCTGAGATGGAGCTCATCATTGCGATTACGGAAGGCATTCCTGTGCGCGATATGATTCCTGTAAAGCGCGCGTTGAATGGCTCCAAATCTCGCCTTATCGGACCAAACTGCCCGGGCGTATTGACTCCTGAAGAATGTAAAATCGGAATCATGCCCGGTAAAATCTTCAAAAAAGGCACATGCGGCGTCGTGTCTCGCTCTGGTACGCTGACATATGAAGCTGTCTTCCAAACCACGCAAGTCGGTCTTGGTCAAACAACAGCGATTGGTATTGGCGGCGACCCGATTAATGGGACGAACTTCATTGATTGCCTTGAGCTCTTCTTACATGATGACGACACCAAGCAGATTATCATGATTGGCGAAATTGGCGGGTCTGCCGAAGAAGAAGCGGCGGAATATGTCGCGCATATGGCCAAGAAGGGTATTTCCAAACCTATGGTTGGCTTTATCGCAGGCCGCACAGCCCCTCCGGGACGGACAATGGGCCATGCCGGCGCGATTGTCTCGGGCGGTAAAGGCGGAGCAGAAGATAAAATCGCGGCCATGGAAAAAGCGGGCATTCGCGTGTCTGACAGCCCGGCAAAGCTAGGCGTGACAATGATGGATTTGCTGAAGGGTTAATCTTAGCATCATAAAAATCTGAAAGCCGCCTAATCAAGGGCGGCTTTTTCATGTTTGGTACACATAGACGTCAGTAATGAAACTGTTACATCAAAGGCGAAATACATCGGTGACACTTCGTTTTTACGCTGCTAAGGCGAAA
>CAZNXP010000246.1:0-3450 GCA_964576955.1 uncultured Algimonas sp. | reverse complement strand
TGCGCAGGCTCTTGGATTTAGGTCTGCCGCAAGCGGTGCTGCCGCCGCAAGAACGCCCCTATATACCGGGGCTACGCGCCCTTGGGTTTAACGGCACGGACAAGCAGGTTTTGGAGACCGCCTTTGGGCAAGACCCTGCCTTGGTCGCCAATTACAGCTCGGCCTCTTGCATGTGGACCGCCAATGCCGCGACGGTAACCCCGTCCGCCGATAGCGGGGATGGGCGCGTGCATTTCACGCCTGCCAATCTCACGGCCATGCCGCACCGCGCGCTAGAAGATGCGCAGACGCAGCGCGCATTGTCTATGATTTTTGCGGATGCTCAGCATTTTGCAGTTCACGCGCCGCTCGCCCATACGCCTCTCTTGGGGGATGAAGGGGCGGCCAATCATAATCGTCTTTGCGCCGCACATGGCGAAGCGGGGCTAGAGCTATTTGTTTATGGCCGAGACGTCCTGCAATCAAAAGAAGAGCGTCCCAAGACAGATTTAAAATTCCCGGGACGGCAAACCCTGCAAGCCTCAGAAGCGGCGGCGCGGCTCCATGGATTGACACCGGCTAACAGCGTCTTTCATCCGCAAAGCGCCACGGCGATTAATGCAGGCGCCTTTCATAATGATGTCGTCTGCGTGTCAAATGAGACGGTTTTGTTTTTCCATGAAAAGGCCTTTGATGACCCAAAGGCTTTGGAAGCGGAGGTCTCAAAAAAATCAAAGCCCTTCGGATTTACGCCGCAATTTATTATGGCGCCCGCCGATGCTGTGCCACTGCAAGACGTCATTTCCTCCTATCTCTTTAATTCGCAGCTCGTCACATTGCCCGCTGGCGGCATGGCGCTTATTTTGCCCACGCAAGTTGAAGAAACGCCGTCCACCAAAGCCTTTGTGGATGAGGTTTTGGCGGGCAATAATCCGATTGAGCAGGCGCATTATTTGGACCTGCGCCAGAGCATGGCCAATGGCGGCGGTCCCGCTTGCTTGCGTTTGCGCGTTGTTTTGAACCCTGCGCAACAGCGAGCCGTCCATTCTGGCGTGATTATGAGCGAGGCCAAAATTTCGGCACTGGAAAATTGGGTCAAAGCCTATTACCGAGATCGTTTGACCTTTGAAGATTTAGGCGATGCGGCCTTTTTAAATGAAACGCGAGAGGCGCTTGACGCTTTGACACAGCTCTTGAATTTGCCATTACTCTATGACTTCCAAAGGCCGACTTTAGATATAAGAGCAAACTCATGAATGCCGATAACCTCCCGCTCGGGGAACTCACAGACCTCGACCAAGCGGCTCTCGATAGATTGGCAAAGCGCCAAGAGGCCATGCTTGCGCGCACCATTGGCTGGTCAAAAATGAATACGGGCAGCCATAATACGGAAGGTTTGAAAGCCTTTGCGCCGCTGCTCGCCGAAGCCTTCGGAGAAACGGACGCTTCAGTTGAACTGGCCCCGACCAATCTCATTGAAAATATCAAAGCTAATGGCGAGATAGTAAATGTTGAAACGGGCCCTGTTGTCAAAGCCGTCGCCCGTCCTAATGCGCCGCATCAAGTTATCTTCACAGGCCATTATGATACGGTCTTTCCAAAGGGAACGTTTACCGAGGTCACCGACCTCGGCGGCGGGAAATTTAACGGCCCCGGCCTGACAGATATGAAGGGCGGGATTTGCGTCATGCTCGAAGCTATCAAGGCGTTCGAAGCAGGGCCGCTGAAAGACAGCCTCGGCTATAAGGTCATCCTTACACCCGATGAAGAGATCGGAAACCCAGCCTCGAATGAAGCGATAATGATGGCAGCGCGGACGGCCCATATCGGCCTGACGTTCGAGCCTTGTATGGAAGACGGTAGTTTTTCTGGCGCGCGCAAAGGCAGCGCCGTGTGGGATATTATCTTCCAAGGCCGCTCTGCCCATGCGGGCCGTGAACCTGAAAAAGGGCGAAGCGCGCTGATGGCCGCTGCAGAATTTGCGGTGAAAATCGAAGCGCTGACAGATGTACGCGTCGGCACGACATTTAATATCGGCTCAATTGACGGCGGCGATGCGGTGAATGTTGTGCCCGCGCTTTGCGTCGTGCGTCTCGGCGCCCGCGCACCCGATGGTCCTTCCGCAGACTGGGCGCAGGGCGAAGTCGACCGTATTCTCAATGAGGTTCTAAAACGCGACGGGATTACGGCCCATACGCACGGCGGATTTTACCGCCCGCCTAAGCCGCGCAATGCCGCGCAGGAAAAGCTGTTCGGCGATGTGGCAGAAACGGCTAAAGCCCTCGGCATTGAAATTAACTTTGTCGATACGGGCGGGGTTTGCGAAGGCAATAATGTCTTTGCGGCAGGCACGCCAAATATCGACACATTAGGCGTGCGCGGCGGACGTATTCATTCGGCGGAAGAATTTTTAATGGCGGATAGCCTGTCTGAACGGGCAGGTCTGGCGACCCTCATTCTGCACCGTATTGCGGATGGCCGCATTGATGCCAAAGCGATTAAGGCGCTGATGACAAAATGACCCAAATCATCAAATCCATCTGTCCCGCCACGGGCGACACTGTTTGGGAAGGCGCCGCCGCAACGACCGCGCAAGTCCATGATGCCGTTGCTCTCGCCCGCAAAGCTTTCGCTGATTGGTCCCTGACTTCTTTCACGCACCGCGCCAACATTGCGCAAAAATACGCCGATGCCGTGCGCGAAAAAACCGAAGCGATCGCCCTCGCCATTTCCCGCGATATGGGAAAGCCGCTTTGGGAAGCCCGCACCGAAGCCAGCGCAATGGCGAATAAGGTCGCGGTCTCTATCCAGTCCTATGAAGAGCGCACCCCGACGCGCCGCACCGACACAACGCAATTAACCCACCGCCCGCATGGGGTGATGGCGGTATTTGGACCGTTTAATTTTCCGGGCCATTTACCCAATGGACATATTATTCCGTCCCTTCTCGCGGGGAATACCGTGGTGTTCAAACCCTCAGAGCTGACCCCGCAAGTCGCAGAAATTATGGGCGCGTGCTGGCGTGAAGCTGGCCTGCCAGACGGCGTGCTCAACATTGTCCAAGGCGCGCGGGAGACAGGCGCAGCTTTACTCGACGCCGATATTGACGGCTTGCTCTTTACGGGCAGCGCCGCGACGGGGAGTTTTTTCCATAAGCATTTCGCAGGCCGGCCCGCAGTTCTGCTCGCGCTCGAAATGGGCGGGAATAATCCGCTGATTATTCATGAACCCGTTGACGTGGATGCGGCAGCTGATCTCGCATTCATGAGCGGTTTTATCACGGCGGGCCAGCGCTGTACCTGTGCGCGGCGTCTTATCTTGCCGAGCGGCAAATTTGGCGATGCGGTGATTGAAGCGCTCCGAGCGAAAATCGCGGCAGTTAAAATTGGCCGCTGGGATATTGACGATATTTTCATGGGCCCCGTTGTCAGTACCCGCGCTGCCGAGGCCGCGATAAAATTCGAAGCGGAT
>CAZNXP010000245.1:0-3460 GCA_964576955.1 uncultured Algimonas sp. | reverse complement strand
TTTGTTGCGGCAAGCCGCTTACGGCGGACATGCCGCCGCCATGGCCGATTATGGCCTACTGGTTTATCAAGGCTATTCGGCCGAAAGATCTGAAGAAGAGGCTGCAGAGTGGTTCCGCAAATCTGCCCATGCAGGCGATGCCGAAGGGCAGTTCCTCTATGCCTTTACATTGGCCAAGGGCGAAGGTCTGGAGCAGGATCTGGAGGAGGCTTATTATTGGGCGCTGAAATCTGGCACGTCCGGCGTGGATGAATATGACGCCGACCGGGAAACCCTGCGTAAAGGTTTGGAAGGCAAATTAACGTCTGCAGAAATTGCGCGGGTCAAAGCGCGGGAATAACTGGAGAGGAATAACTGCGGAGCGCCATTTTTATTCTAGGCTTTAAAATCCAGCCTGCTTATAGGACGTATTAACTAGGACTTTCGTCTATACGAATAAGCAGGACATAGGCTTTCATGAAACATATATTCTTGGGACTAGTTATCCTCGTCCTCTCAACCGTCTCCGCGGCTGCGCAAAATACGGGCGGAATTTTCCCACCAAATGTCAATGAAGGTCATAAGTCGGCGCAATATCGTTCCGCCTATAATCTAGATACGGATGATTTCGCGCAACGTCTGCATTATCAACAAGCCATAAATGGCGATTTCATGTGGCGGCTCATTGGCCAGACCCGAGAGACAGATTCTTCGGATTTTGATTTTGACTTCGTCCAGGCCGAGCTGTTCTGGCAACTCTCTCCCGATAATTCAGATTACGGGACAGCCCTACGATTTGATGTGCGCCTGCGCGATGATGACCGCCCGCATCAGCTCGGTTTAAATTGGTCAAATCAATTGAAATTTTCTGAAGATTGGACCGCGCGGCTTGTCATCCTTTCAGCTTGGCAATTTGGCGAAAATGACACCAGCGGAATTTTTCTCTCCCCGCGCGCCCATCTCTCCCGAAAGTTAGATAGCGGGATAAGCCTTGGCGTCGAATATTACGGTAATTTTGGGAACTCAAAAGACTTTTCACTGAGCAAAACCGGACAAGCTGCTGGCCCCTTTATCTCAACGAAAGTTGCAGACAAGACGAGCGTGATAGCGGGCGTACAATTCGGGTTAAATGACGTGGCACCGGATGCGGATTTACGGCTCTGGGTGACGCAAGGTTTTTAAGTCAGGAAGCTCTGTAATTTTCCCATCGCAGGCATCGCCGCCGCGCGCATACGATTTAAAATCTCGACCTTAGGCGTATCTTTGGGGTCGACATCGCTGACCAATTTGGAGAACCCGTCCAGACGTGCCTCCCGCATCCAATTGCGCAGCAGCTTGTTCTGTCCCCAAAGCGCTTGGTTCATAAAATTCGCCGCCGTCATACGCACAAAATCATCTAAATCATCCGGCAAAGGCACCACACCCGTTAGGCTATTCTTGGCCGCCTCCCCTTCAATATTGGCTTCCACCCAAGCAATCATGGCAGCCGAAAAAACAGGCTGATAAGCGCGGGTCGTTTGCGGCGTAATCACATCGCCTTGGAACACGGGCTTGATGATATTATCTTTAATCGCACTGGCTGAACAATCGACCATAACATGCCCCAAGCCTGGCTCGGTTCGCCCATTTGCGAAAGTAATGCTCTCACTATCAATTTTTGCCACACGACCCTTTCGCACTACATCTTTCACGCGGCGGAGTGCGCCGAGTTCAAGCTCACTGATCGTCGCGCCATGAAACATGGTCGGGCGCACAGTCGGGTCAAGCCGCAGGAAATATCCGCAGGCTTCCAACCGGTCAAACATATCCGATTTGGAGGTGGCCGCAGCTATGGCCTCAAACATATTGGCTTGATTTCCCATCGTGTCCTCAAAAAATTCTAGGAAAGGCTGGGTATGTTTGCGGTTTGTCAGCCATGCATCCCGTGATTTAATCCATCTGATAGACTGCGGCGGTACATTATTTTCCAGCAGCCAAAGGATGGCATCAATGCCCGTTTTTCCGCCGCCAATGATTGTGAACCCTTTTTGCGGCTCGGAGATGCGCGGCAAATCATTGAGCGGCATAAAGGTGACACCTTCGCCGACTTGGAAATTTGGCGTATGGGTCGAGGGAACCGTCGTATTTAAATGGGTACAGTCAACGATTTTACGCGCCGTTACCTTTGTAACTTGGCCATTTAGCCGGTGTTCGAAAACACTCTCGCCCTTATAATTTGACAAAGGAAAAAATCGAACCCGGCCAGAGTTCAGGAATTTTTGGCGCATCACTGCATCAAAATAGGCCAAAACTTCGGTGCCTGTTGCAAGATCGCCCAAACCTTTATTCAGTCCTATTTTATCCTTTTTACCTTGGCTCAGCTCTCTCGAATTAACCCCGTAAAATGCGCTAGGTTGATGCAAGGTCACGAAAGGATAGGCGGAGTTCCAATGCCCGCCCGCTTTCGCGAACCGGTCTACCATGATAATATCCACGTCAGGCAATTCATCGAGGAGCGTGTCGACGAAGGCCATGCCCATAGCTCCGCTGCCGACGACTAAATAATCCGTTTCAATGGAGGTCGTCATGGGCCGTCGCTAAGATGGCAAATACGCCATTTTTAAAATTAAATTGCAGCCTAATGATCATACCCAGGATTTGTTCGCGCGAGCTTTCGCATCAAACCCGGCCAGACAAGATTATCCCCCATACCGGGTATGAAGGCGGCCGCACCTTGTTGATACACGCGGTCGGCCATATCTTGCGGCTCTTCAACGAGTAGATCTTCATGTCCGGCGCTCTGTGCAAAGATTTGCGCCTTGCAGGCATTTTCGAGAAAATACATTCTCAGGAATGCGGTGCCACACGTCGGCCCAAGCGTCAGCGTTCCATGATTTCTGAGCATGAGTAAGGATTTCGCGCCTAGATTTGCGACGATACGTTCACGCTCATCCAGCTCCAAAGCAATCCCTTCATAATCATGATAGGCGAGATCATTATAAACCTGCATCGCCATTTGGGTGTAACGCCGCAGGCCCTTTTTCTGAGCGCTAACGGCCATGCCGTAGGGCGTATGCACATGGATAACACAGCCCGCATCTGCTCTCGCCAAATGCACGGCGGAATGAATGGTGAAACCCGCAGGATTTATAAAATATGGCGTGTCCTGGCAAAGCTTTCCCGTGCCATCAATTTTGACCAAAGAGGAGGCCGTCATTTCATCGAACATTACGCCGTAGGGGTTTATGAGAAAACGATGCTCGCCATCTTCATCTGGCAGGCGCGCGGAGATATGAGTAAAGACAAGATCAGTCCATCCATGCATCGCGCATAAGCGGTAAGTGGCGGCTAAATTTTTGCGAATTTGCCATTCCTGATCAGACACCACACCTTCCAACCTCTCAACTTGCGAAGGGTCGGGAATGTTGAAACCTGACATCCCGTCTACGGCGCGCGCTGCGTCATTCTCAGTCTGAGCATTCATCGCTAAAATCTCCTTTTA
>CAZNXP010000244.1:0-3465 GCA_964576955.1 uncultured Algimonas sp. | reverse complement strand
ATTTTACGCAGGTATTAAGCGTGATTTCGGAGTTCAATATTCCGAAAGACGACTGTCTAAATGCGGTTGGATTAAGCGAATTGCCAAATTCAGATAGGGTGAACGCGGACACGCTTGCACAAATATTCAATTTCGCCGCAAAGAGGCTGAATGACCCTCAACTTGGGATGAAATGCGCCCTCAAATATCCCATCATGCAATATACGCGTCCAGCCGAATTTTTGAAACTTTGCGCAAACTTAAAACATGCCGCGGATATTTATAATGGCTATGCCCCTCTGTTTCACAGGGTTGGAACACCGTCTGGCGTTATCTCTGAAGACGGGATTGACCGTATGATGTGGACGCCAAATTTCACCCCAGACCAGACCGAGGACTACCGCCATTTAATAGAGTTCTCTCTGACAAATTTGATGACGTCAGTAAATTGGCTGGCATGGAAAACCCCGCAGGCTGTGGGCCAGGTGAATTTCAAACATGAGGCAATCGGAACACCGAATATTTATTCAGACCTTCTTGAGCGCGATGTAAAATTCGGACAGGAAGACTATTCTCTTATTTTAAAACCCGGCGTCAAAGACGCAGCTTTTGCAACGTCAGATCCAGCACAGCTTGCGACGGTATGCGTTCAATTTGACATGGCTTTAAATGAACTCTTTGCAGCAGAAAGCCTCATCAACCGCATTGAGTTGCAAATACGCCGCACCATAGATCATAGCATGCCGACAAAAACATCTATCGCGGAAAGTCTGGACCTCAATGAACGCTCAATGGCGAGGACTCTGAAAAATCAGGGGACCAGTTTTAAAGAAATTAAACTTCGCGTTTTCCAGAATCTGGCCGTTTCCAAAATCGAACAAGGCCGGCCTCTCGTAGAAGTCGCTCATTATTTGGGGTATAATGACCAGCCAGCCTTTACCCGTGCGTTTAAAAAATGGTTTGGCTATCCCCCTGGACAACATAATACGAAATTCAGGTGAAGTGAGATAGGCGAAGTCTCAATAAATCAAGGCTTCAAATGCCCTTCAAGCCACTTACATATACGGGTTTGAAGTTTGGGAGACGCGTTAAACAGCTTCGTTCCATGCGCGCTGGACCCCGCAATAATCTCTAATTTTTTTGGGTCAGACGCCATATCAAACATCTCTTTCGCCCATTCCGCACGTTTACCGCCTTGTTCGTCTTCTCCCGCGATTAGATAGACAGAGGCAGGCTCCTCCAAAGGCTCGGCGGTGCCCGCAAGATTTAGCCATGCTGAGGTTTTGCCAGATATCGCAACGGCGGTCTGAACGTCGAACTCGGGGTGAGTCACGCCGACCATCGCCAAATTTGCGCCAATAGATGAGCCCACAATTCCAATACGGTTTGTATCGATATTATCTTGCGAGGCGAGAAAATGGAGCGCCGCATGTAAGTCCTTTGGCGCGCGGTCAGGGTCATCAAAAAGCTCGCGATTAAACTTTCCATCCGATTGACCATGTCCCCTCACATCATAGGAAAAGGCCACCATGCCTTTTTCGACCACCCATTTATATAAATCTGTCTGCATCCATTCGGATTTGTCTGAACCGCCTTGATGAATAAAGATAACCGCAGGCCGTGGCTCTAAACTCAGCGTTGGAAACTCAATATCGCCGCTGATTTCAAACCCGTCTGTCGTTTCAAAAGTGACAGGGTCTGCCAGTGCCCAATGCGGCACCGCTAACACTGAAAGCGAAACCAAAACTGTTTTTATACACGGCCACATAGATTGAGCTCTCAAAATCACGGCTGTGATGCAGCTGCTTCACGGCCACGCTTGACTGAGTCCCAAAACTCTTCCGCAGTGGCATTTGATCCGTGGACTGGAATGAATGTCTCAATATCTAAATCCAAGGCTTCAAGCTTATCAGCAAAATCCCGTTGATTGGCATTGGCTGGCGGTAAGGTCTCGCCGCGCTTGCTAAATATATCGGCGACAAAGGCTGTTTTTAAGGCCGGCATATAGGCAATGACAATTTCCTCTGCATGCGGATTAGGTCCGACATTAATGAGCTCAACTGTGGCGGCGCCGCTGCCGTGGGTGACGCGGCCGTCAAAGCTACTGACTTTGGGAGAGGCAATGGCGCCTTTGCTCACGCCTATATTCCGGCTCGCCGTGCCGACTTTAGCCGCAAAATCTACATTGCCGGGCGTGGTGAGAATGGGAATGCCCGCTTCATGAAAACCATAAAGACCGCCTGAATGGTCAAAATGATGATGCGTCGGGACGGCGGCCTTAATGCTCTTTCCTGGGAGCGTGGAATTTATTGTACGAATAATATCACGTGCGGCCTGAATGGATTGCGGGGTTTCAACAATCAACACGCCGTCGGCATGATCGGCAAAAATGACATTATATCCCTGCGCTGCATTAGAAATATAATACAGCCCCTCACCCAGTTTTTCAGCTGTCAGCTCTCGGGCGCTCGGCGGCGAGGCCATGAACGGGTCATTGACGGTCGCGTCTTCGGGTTTTTCAAAGATATCCTCTGCAACGGATGCCGCATCAAAGCTCTCCAAGCTCACAACACTCGCGACGATACCGCCTTGTTTCGTTGTCGCCACATGCGCGACTTGCGCGCCATTCACCGCCTTATAATCACTGAAAACACGGGTTATGGCTATATCACCCCATTGCGGATGAGCAGTCAGCCTTTCGACTTTGTGAAGCTCGCCATTAGTTTTGGAGAAATAAGCGGTTTGCATTTGTCCTAAAGGATTGACGAAATCCACGGCCTCAAAAGTTTGGCCTTTTTTCAAATGAGTGCCAGCGTATCGTAGATTTTGAGAATTTTCACTCACCGCCAATAAGACATGAGCAGAGGTGTTGGCTTGACTAATAATGCCGCCTGCTAAAACAGGTTCAACATCGGCAACTGAATTTTGCCCGGCAAAGAAAATCCAATCAACTAATCCACCATGCACATAACGCGAGCCAAGATTCTCACCATTATATCGGTCAATCGCCACGAGACCATTGGCGCGCTGAGCAACAGTCTTTGACGCATTGCCGAGATCGCCATTGGCCTCTGGCGTGGGCGCCTGTCCTATACGGGCGGCCTGTGTTGAAAAGGTCATCGTGCCTTGTTTTAAAGATCTCAAAGCCTCTAATCCACCTGCCGTCTCAATGGCGCGGTTGATGATGGTTTGGGCTTTGCTTTGCTGGTCAAAACTAGAATATGTCGGAGCCTCTATCTTCTCAACAGTATCAGTCCCCGTTGGTGCACAGGCTGATAAAATTGCGGCAATCGCTAAACAGCTAATATTCGAAAATTTCATGACGGGCTCCCACGCATTTGAGTTTATAATTTTGGCAATTATGTCTCATGTCGAAAACCTCGCGGCAAGCGCAATGCGGGCGAAACCTATCACAGTCCTGTTACGTGAAATCTAGCTTCGCCAAACTTCCCCGACTGTCATCGCAGCGCGTTTACTCTGGCAAAT
>CAZNXP010000243.1:0-3482 GCA_964576955.1 uncultured Algimonas sp. | reverse complement strand
ACCAAAGCCGACCGTGGCCGCGTTTTAACCCTCGCCATCGCAAACCTGCTGATGAAAGCTGGCGAGAGATGCGCTTTGATTGGGCTGCAAGGCCGCGCGCGGTCTGGCCGCGTTGGGTTTGAACGGCTGGCAGAATCTATGATGCGCGCACAGACGGATGAGCGCGCCTTGGAAACAGATATTGCCGCCCATTCCCGTTTTGTCATCGTCAGTGATTTCCTCGACCCGATTGAAGACTGGCGCAAACGCCTCTCTCGACTGTCTGGCCGCCCTGTTACGGGCGTGATGGTTCAGATTATCGACCCTGCAGAAGAGGCCTTCCCCTATTCTGGCCGCTTGAATATTCGCGCGCCGGGCGGGACAAAGCGCTTCCTTCTCGGGCGCGCAGAATCCGCAAGAGAGGATTATCAAGCGCGGCTGGCAGAGCATAATGCGAAAATCACCAATACCGCTAACCGTTTGGGTTGGACCCTTATTCGGCACCGGACAAATGAGCCCGCAACCCTTGCCTTAAATGCGCTTTATCAAGCCTTGAGCGGTGAGACATGAGTTTTGCAGGTGTGACATTTTTAGCCCCTCTCGTGCTACTGGGCCTTTTGACCCTGCCGATTGTTTGGTGGATATTACGCATTAGCCCGCCAACGCCGCGCGACCAGATTTTCCCGCCGCTTCGGATTTTGGAAGGCGTTCGCTCAGAAGAGGAAACCCCCTCTGGCACGCCGCTCTGGTTGCTCCTATTTCGTCTCTTCATGGTCGCTCTTGTGGCCTTTGGCTTAGCCCAACCTATCATTAAAGCCGCGTCGAGTGAGACCTTGTCCCGCCCAACAATCCTCATAGACCAAAGCGTCTTTTCCGCGCCGTTTTGGGAGGATATGATTGACGAAGCGGAACGCCTAACCCGCGTTGCGCAGCGCAATAATCTTGAGGTCAGTTTGATAACGTCAGCAGATAAACCTCTCGGTTTTCGCCCTGCCCGCGAAGCGCTAGAAACCCTCAAAACGCTCCAGCCTGTTAGCTATGCCAGCCCCTTCGATAATTTGAATATTGAAGAGGGTTCAGATGTATATGTGCTGACTTCTGGCCTAAGCCAGTCAAAAAATGAGAGTCTTCCAGACGGCGCGACGATATTCATACCTGAGGTTCAAACTATACTCCTTCCCAGCGATATACGCGAGACGCCGCAAGGCTTTGATATGGATTGGTATCGACCTTCCGCTTCGACGGCGGCGAGCCATACGATAGAAGCCTTAGGCTCTGGCGGCGGGGTCATTTCCGCAGAGACCCTTCGATTCACACCCAGCGCAGATTTAGCCACCGTAAGTTTCACCTTACCTGCCCAATTACGCGCGCGGGTTGCCCGGCTCCGCGTTGCCGGGGTTCGCTCTGCTGCAAGTATGAAATTACTAGATGATAGTTTTGGCCGCCCGCTTGTTGGGGTTTTACGGGCCAATGCTGACACCTCAAGCCCGCTGCTAACGGAACCTTTTTATGCCAAGCAAGCTTTGTTGCCCTACGCGGATGTCTTTGAAGGCGACCAAGCGACGCTTCTTACCTTAAAGCCTTCAATCCTTGTTATGCCTGATAGCCAAGGCAGTGATGATGAAGGCGTCAAAGCCTTTATCGAAGAAGGCGGAATACTCATCCGCTTTGCTGGGCCTCGGCTCGCCAAACGACCTGATACGCTTCTTCCTGTTCCATTGCGCGTCGGGGATAGAGCGATTGGCGGCGCGCTTGCGTGGGAAAGCCCACAAAAACTTGCACCTTTTTCCAACGACTCGCCTTTCTCTGGCCTCGAAATTCCAGATGACGTCACAGTCTCAAAACAAGTCATGGCTGAACCCGGTATCGAGACTGATACGCGCACATGGGCCCGATTAGATGATGGCAGCCCTATCGTCACAAACACGCCGATGGGCCAAGGCCGCATCGTGCTTTTCCATGTGACGGCCGGACCAGACTGGTCGAATTTAGCTCTTTCGGGACTTTATGTTGAGATGCTGCAGCGGCTACTTCCGCTCGCAAAAGGGCGGGTGATTGAACAATCTGAATCAGCTGCAGATTGGGTCTTAGACCGCGAGCTCGATGCTTTTGGCCGCCTGCAATCCCCGCCGCCCGGACTGCCCAACCTTTCCAATGCAGACTTTGGAACTATCTCAGCGTCAGCGGCGGCCTTACCCGGCACATATCGCCAAGGCGCCCGTATCCGAGCGCTCTCAGTCATTCGCGATGCCTCCACCGTCAAAGATATAAATATTAGCTCAAGATCAACTGTTCAGAACTTCGGAGATACTTCCGACAGTTCTCTCATGGGAAAAATATTGGGCTTCGCTCTTTTCGCCTTAGCCCTTGATGCCCTTTTTGCTTTGATAGCCTCTGGTCGTCTCAGCTATTTAAAGCTTGGTCGAAGCGTCGCCGCCCTTCTCATTCTGGGTTTGATTTTCACCCCGCATGCTATGGCGCAAGATGAGGACCGCATTGCCGAAGCTGCGACAGGTCTATATCTCGCCTATATCGAAACAGGCGATGCGCGGCGAGATGAACTCTCCCAAACTGCGATGCAAGGATTGCTAGAACAACTTGAACGCAGAACGACAATTGAACCTGACGGCGTTCACGGCCTCTCCCCTGATATGCCAGGTCTGGAGACGTACCCATTTTTATATTGGCCTGTTCGTAGAGACGCTGCGAGCCTAAGCCCCGTTGAACGCCAAAATATAAATGCCTATATGGCCTCTGGCGGTACAATTGTTTTTGATACGGGCGATGAAGGCGACCGTGTCTTGCGGGCCGGTGCACCCCATCCCGGATTAAAACGCATTAGCGAAGGCTTGGATATTCCGCGCTTAACGGAAGTCCCTGGGGACCATGTCCTGACGAAGTCCTTTTATCTTCTTCAAGTTTTCCCCGGACGATGGGCGAATGGTCCTGTCTATGTCCAAGCCGCAGAAGCAGGCACAAGCGGACGGGATGGCGTCTCGCCCGTTATCATCGGTTCAAATGATTGGGCCGCAGGGTGGGCCTTTACTAAAGATGATGGCGCCTTGGTCGACTTAGAAAATGATATCCCGCGGCAACGCGAATTTGCCCAAAGATTTGGGGTCAATATCGCCATGTATGCTTTGTCTGGCAATTATAAAGCCGACCAAGTCCATGCGGCAGCCCTCGTTGAACGACTAGGTGCAGGCAAACGCCAACTCCCTGGTGAGACCGAATAATGGAACAGATTTTCGGAAATTTAGCCTTTGATCCGCTCTTGCCTCTATCTTGGGTTTTACTATTGGGCGTGCTCATTTTTATCGCGTCTATTGCGACTAGTATTGGACGGTTGCGCAGCCAGTTTACGCGGCTCACTGCTGGCTTATTTCTCCTTATTGGGCTTCTGAATCCGCAATCTGTCGAAGAAGAACGAGAGCCCCTGCCCGATACGGTTATCGTTATCGAAGACCGCAGTGATAGTATGAAATTTGGCGGCCGGGACGAGG
>CAZNXP010000242.1:0-3499 GCA_964576955.1 uncultured Algimonas sp. | reverse complement strand
AATTGGGATAGAGATCAAATCCTGAAGAAAAAAGAAGAGGATGAAAATCTAAAGGCAAAAGTTGAGAAACACTTTGAAAAATAGATTTAAATCTCGAATTGCACGTAACGTCCTCCTCTCATCTCTACCTTTCATTCTAGCGGCCTGCGCCAGCGTGCCTTACTAAGCCTGAGAAACGGAATTAACACGCTCTTTAAAGAACAAAAGGTCAATATAGCGCAGAGATAAAAGCAAAGATTGAGGCCTCACCTGTCTATTGTGACTAAGCCACAACCTTTTCACGCGCTGGCATAATTTCGGCGACTTCACTCATCTTCACAAGATGATCAAAGCCGAGGATTGACGTAATATCTGTTCCATTTTCTGAAAGCGGAAGGCGCGCCCAGAATAAAGCGAGATGCGAGCCATTGGGTGTATTAGGGCGCGTTACGCCAACATAGGGTTTACGGGTCTCTATCACCTTATCTAGTGTCCGATGCCAATAGTCGACGCGGCATCCAATGGGCAGCTCATCCACGTGAAGACCTTGGATTTCCTGCTCATATAAATTCCAATATCCTGTACCGGCGAGGCGGTGACGATAGCGGCGCTCTCCGCCATTTTCAGGCTCAACCCGTTCCATAATTGTCGTCATGGGAAGTTGGGCTTGGATGTCTTCGGGCAGAATATCACTACGCGACGGAAAGCTGCCAACGCGGCATTTACTGCGCCAATAATCATAAAATTTTTGTTGCTGCGGCAAAATAATCTGATGCCGCAAAGCGTTGCCCGATAACATAAATCCCCCGCGTCCCGCGTTTAGCTAGTCCCTGAAACAGCTATGGGACAGTCAGAGTCATGGCATCAACACTTTGTTAACCATGTTTTTGGGTTTGCATGCAGAAAAACAGGAGTTTTACGAATCGGTACCGATTCAACCCGCCTTTCAGCCCTGATTTTAAAGGAAAAATCTCAAAATTTCCCGAGTCCAGAGCGTTTTGCCAGGGCTGAGCGCCGGCGCGCATATTCTGGTGCGACCATCGGATAGTCTCGCGGCAGTCCCCATTTCTCGCGGTAAGCCTCTGGCGTTAGGTTATATTTCACGCGCAAATGCCGTTTCAGGCTTTGAAACTCGAGACCATCTTCTAAGCAGACGAGCGCGTCATCGCGCAGGCTGTCTTCAATGGGAACGGCTGGCGTTTGGCCGTGGGCGGGGCCGTCCTCCCCTTTGGAAGCGCGCAGAAGCGCAGAATGAACCGCCGCAATCATATCCGTCACCTCATCTGGGCTCATCTTATGCGCGCCAGCATGGGCGCTCACGACTTGCGCCGTGAGGCTGAGGATATGTTCCGAATTATCTGGCAATATAGGCAACCAAAAGAACGACGAATAATAAGCCCGCGGTCAGAACCGCCGCTAGACCTGACGGCGCGGCTTCGGAGGCGGCACCTGCTGGCGAGAACGTCTGATAAAGCCGACGCCCACAAATCGCGAGGCACTGCTTTCGCAAACGGCTCATATGGGCGGATAGGCGGTCCCACATTGCAGAGGCCCATGTCACAATACCAAAGCCCATTTTGCGGTAAGTCCAATCCGCATCGAGGATTTCCGCGCGGCGTTCTGCGGGATAAAGCTTGAACCGCTTCAGCAGCGTAAAGGCAAATATCGCGGCGAATAGAAGCTGCATCTGGAACACCACATGATCCACTGTGTAAGGCTTATAGGGCTTATCCATTTCGAACGGCATCAAAGCATAAAGATTTTGGAAACCGCCCCATGGCCACGCCAGATAGATACAGAAAAAGGCCGCAATACTCATAGCAGCAAGCATATTCCACGGCGCTTCATTGACGCGCCGTCCGCTATCATGGGCGAAGAAGGTAAAGTGCGGCACCTTAATCCCTGAATGTTCCATCACACCTGCAGAGGCGAAGAGCATCATCAGGAAGGCGAGCGTATGGTGCTCATAAACCGCCGCAGCCAAAATCATGGCTTTCGTCACGAAAGCGGCAAAGAGCGGAACCGCCGCAATAGACGCCGCGCCGATGAGACAGAATATGGTCGTATAGGGCATAGACCTAAAGAGCCCGCCAAGCTCTGAGGCTTTGGCTGTCCCCGTGCGGTACATTACCGCGCCGATGGACATAAAGAGGAGGCCCTTAAAAATAACATGGACGAAGACTTGCCCCACCACGCCGTTCAGCGCGAGCGAGGTGCCAATCCCAATACCGCAGACCATAAAGCCAAGCTGGTTATTCAGTGAATAAGCCAAGACGCGGCGTAAATCATTTTCAACCACGGCAAAGAAGACCGGGAAACAGGTCATAATCGCGCCAATCCAAATCAGGATTTCCGTGCCTGCAAATCCGCGCGCCAGCGCATAGACCGCGAATTTCGTCGTGAAACTCGCGAGGATAACTGTGCCCGTAATAGAGGCTTTCGGATAGGCGTCCTGCATCCACATATGTAGTCCCGGGAAGCCGACCTTAATCCCCATGGCCAGCAGCATGAGCCAACCCCCAGGGCTATCGAGGCCAATATGGTTGAACATGAAATCACCGCCATTGGCCTGCGCGTGCATCACGGCCCCTGCCAGTAACATCACGCCAGAGAAAACATGGATAGCCAGATAGCGAACCCCTGCCGCATAAGCATGGTCGCCGCCTTTCCAAATCAGGAAGACAGAGGAAATCGCGGTGAGTTCCCACATGATAAAGAGGGTAATCATATCGCCGGAGAGCACGCCTGCGATGGCTGCACCCGTATAAATCAGCGCAGAACTATCTGTCATGCGGCATTTTTCATGCAGCGCATAAATGCCGTTAATGATGCCTGCGAGACAGAAGAGATAGCCCCACACCACGGAGAGATTATCAATCCGCAGCGTCGTGAGTTCAATCCCGCCAAAGGTCATTCGCCCGCCAAAATGCGCGCCTGTGTCCATGCCGTGAAGTTTAAATATCAAGAAACCCGCAAAGAGCGGCGCGGCAATCACAAAGGCTTTGCGCGCATGACCAATCGGCAGCAGCGTACATAATAGGCCCGCGAGAATAACCCAAAGACCCGGATTTATTTCGGCTAAAATTGGAAGTTGCTCAATCATGATGGGCTTCCCCCGTAATCATCGGGTCAGTGCTATAGTCAGGATCAGGCAAGCCGCCCTCCTTGTAATAATCTTCATCGCGTCCGAGGAATTTAAATAAGCTATTCGCGGAGAGAACGATTAAGGAATAGGCGATAAATCCATAAATCGCCCAGCTACCCGGGATATATTTCTCAATCGGCAGGGCCTTCGCCTGCGGATTGAACACACCGAGAATGATACAAATAATCATGCCCAGTAATGGGAACCAGATGAAGTTTCGCTTCACAGATTCTTTGCCCAGAAATAAAAACGGGCGAGCCGCAGGATGAATATCATCCAAATTCGGCGTCTGCGCGACGGCCTCTTCAACAACTTTTGCCGCGGCGTCTAAAACTTCTGTTTCATCGCTCATTACAGGCCTCCTGCGGGCAGGAT
>CAZNXP010000241.1:0-3500 GCA_964576955.1 uncultured Algimonas sp. | reverse complement strand
TGAGGATAAGGCCGAGCGCGACAAAGGATAAGGCGCGCAACACGCCTTCCAATCCAGCCATATC
This sequence comes from uncultured Algimonas sp., assembly GCA_964576955.1. GTDB lineage: Bacteria > Pseudomonadota > Alphaproteobacteria > Caulobacterales > Maricaulaceae > Litorimonas. Next base: position 3,436 of record CAZNXP010000241.1, on the reverse strand, counting down.
TATGATGAAGGCTTTTAACACCGTCAAAATAATCACCACGCCAGAGGCAATGCGGAGGGCTTGCTTCCGTCGCCAGACACCTAAAGCAAGTAAGGCTATGCCAAAGGCCAGCCAAATCGCGCTGATCGTCCAGAGCTCTAGAGCCCCAAAATTAACGGACCAGACATTTATTTTTGCCCCATTAAAGATGAAGCGGATCATTGCCGTGACCCATGATAAGGCCCCTGCCAGCGCTAAGCCGCCGAGCATATTGATATAGGCTTCTGGACGTTTTCCCCGTGCCATCACCGCACATGCTCCCAATAAAATAGTGGGCACTAAAAGCCCTGTCGTCAGTGAGTTGAAAAATAAGTTTCCATTTATGAGTTCGCCTGTTCGGAAGAAAGGCGAGAATACCACGAGCGCTAAGAGAGCAAAAATCCCCAATGTCACATAGGAAATAATTTCTGCGGCTTTCGATAAAACAAGATTACCGGAAAAGCGTTTGGACAACCCAGCCAAGGTGAAACACAATCCGATAGAGGTCTGTAATCCAAGCTCCGCATGACCGAGACTATCGGCATAAACATCGCCCCCATTGGACAGATGGCGAATTTGGAAAACAGCGAAGAGGGCAAACCCCGCTAAGGCGGCCGCCTCAATGGCGCCGTCGAGAAGTTTCGTGCGTTTATCTTCCGTCTCTCGGAGATGCAGCACATAAGCTGCCGCTGCCAAAATAGCGGCTGGCAAGGTCAGATAAATCCAAAGCTCGTTAAAGATTGGGAAGGACGATATCGCCGCGCTCTCTGGAAATTGAACAAATAGCGCATGTGCGAAGACAAGTCCCGCTAGTCCCAGTAACACAAGACGCGTGCCCGGCATTCGTACCCGCCAAAGTGTGACTGCAGCCAGCGCTGCGCCAAGTGAGATAAAGACCGAAAATGGTAATCCGTCAAAAGCGAGAAGACCTGCAAGCGTCCAGCCTAGTCCTGCGCCAATAACAGGAATAGAAATAATTTTCCGATCCGCGCCGCGCCTTTTAAACCATAGGCTTGTTGCCGCAAAGAGAGCGGTAAAGCCAAGAGCAATGGCAGCATGGACGAAATCAAGATGAGCCGCTCGGTTCGTAATATCTAACACCGCAACGCTAGCTAACCCTAAGGCAACCGCAAAACCGCTCCAATCAGCCCGTACATTTTTCTGCCCCTCCGCATCCTTCCGCTCTGTCTGATACAAAGATAAAACCACAATACCGACGAGGCTGATCATGAAAATGATGGTTTGCGTAGAACCTTCGCTTAAAGAGAGAAAACCCAGCCCGAGCAGACCCGCGATGACGAGATGAGCCGATTGTTTTCGAAATAAAACTGACGCGCCAATTAATGCGCCGACGGAAGTAATTGCGAGTATAAAATATGGGAGTGTTATACCAGACTGAGAAAATCCATTTATGGCAACGAGCGTTGCCACCAGAACGGCCGCCAAAATCGCCCAGAAAATTGCCCAAACAGAACTAAGGTGCAAAGGCGTTATGTCAGCATGGAGCTCATTACGGGTCTTATAACGGTCCGCGAACCAAACGGTGACGACAAACCCAAGCGCGAGGAAGGCGCTCCAAAGCGCTAATTGTCCGCCCCTTGCAGCTTCAAGCGACATAAAGCTCCAAAAGAGCCAACCAAAGACTGTACCCGTTGCAAGCCATCCCCACCCCGTTCGGCGCGCCAATATCAGTGCGGCTCCGCCAATTAAAACGAGATAGACAATCAGCATCAAAAGGCTGGGCGTATTGGTTTGTATAAGCAGAGGAGTCGTAAGAGAGGCGAGCAATCCTATACCGGCCAATAATGGGCCTTGGCGCAGCGATAGCGCCATAGCCCCGAGTGAGATCATGGCGAGCGCCACAAATGCGGCGAAGGCGGGTATTAAGCCATATAAGGCATGAGCCGCATAGCTCGCGCCAAGCAAGGTAAAAATACCCACGGCGGAGAGCAGACCGGGGACAGAGGCGTTTTCTTGTAAGGCTTTGGCCGCGTCTCCCAATTTACCCGTTAGCACTTTATCATCAGAGCGCTTGAGCCATTCCCCCGCGAGAAGCAGCGCCGCGCCAAGGCCAAGCGCCATAATAATCCGCGCGCCGGGGCCAAAAATTCCAGCTTCAATCGAGAACCGAATGAGAAGGACCGCCCCGACGAGCAAGGCCAAGCCCCCGACCCAAACGGACCATTGGCCGCCAATCATTTCTTCCAAGTCGCGCATGGGTTTTTTGGGCCCCCGCTGCGGGAGTTCCCAAGTCGTCGCAGGTTGAGCGGCGCTCGCCGGAGCAGGTTGCAAAGGGGTTTGCGGCGGAATTGGCGCGGGTTGAGGCGTGAAAATAGAGTCTGGGATAGGGTCGACTATAGGTTCCGGCGTTGGTTCTCGCACTGGAGCGGGTGATAGAGCAGGCGCAGCTTCCTTTACGGGCTCAGGCGAAAGACTTATTTCCGCCTCTTTAACGGCTGCAGGTGCGAGCGGCGTAATTGAGCCGAAACGCCCCTCTTTCAGCGAGGATTCCAGTTTTTCTAAACGCGAATTGAGATTCTTATTTTGCCGTTGCAGCCGATTTACCGCCGACGCCGAGGTCATCCCCAAAATGGACCCGACGACAACAAAGCTCAGACAGATAATAAATATCGCAACAAGAGTTCCCATGAAATCACGATAGTCGGAAGAAAGACGCGATGGAAAGCCATAATTTTGAACTAATAATCGTTAGATTTGACAAAACAGAATACCGGAATTAGAGGGCGCGCATGTTTTTCAGACCTCCAAACCACTAAGCACTGACCCGAACTGGGTCTTTCGCGCTTTTGCTCCGCGCAAAAGTATGTGGTTTCGCCTGCGCAAAAGCAGCAGGCTTTTGAAAGACAAAATTCATGTATTTACGATTTGTATCGCCCCTGCGGAACAGGCGGCGGGATTTGCATATGGGTATTTTCCAAGCGGCTTTTAGATGTCGTGATCAAGACGGAATACGCCTTAAACTAAAACAACAACTGATTTCGGAAATTGAATGGTTTAAGCGCCATCTCCCTGAACCCGACCTGTGGTGTTTTAATTACTTGGACGTTCGCGGTCTTCATCGCGACCCTGTCAGTTGGTTCAAGCCTTCGGCAACGCGAATGATTAAACATGCCGAAAACCTAAGTAGGCTTGTTGACGAGGCAGGTATTCCAATCCGTAAATTAGCCTCAGATTGCCCTGGAGAAATTGTTTACGAGGACGATTTTCAAATTGTCGCTCACGCGTTCTTGCATCAAAAACCGAAGTTTAGATAAGCTCTCGTATCTCTACCACGGCGTTTGAAGGCCCAATTTTTCACACGGCGTTATTGACGTCAAAACGATAGGTCCGTCTAAATTTAGCGGGCAGTTACTTTGTCTCAGCGTATTTAATTTCTGATCATTGAGCTGCCCCAAAT
>CAZNXP010000240.1:0-3514 GCA_964576955.1 uncultured Algimonas sp. | reverse complement strand
TCACGCCATATCCCGGAATATCTGCCTTTCGGCCTGTTCCATCTGTGACGACAAAACGCATCATGTCCTTCATATCTTGTGACACCTCTGAACGAAATACACGGCGTCCAACCGCCGGCGAAACAACAGAATGTTTTTGCACTGTTGGCGTCACATACACGCCGTCATTCAACATGCCAGCTATGGCCGCAGTTAAGGCCAGAGGGGTCACAGACAAGCCGTGACCATAAGACACTGTGACCGTCGCCATTTCGCCCCAGTTTTTTTGCACTTGTGGTTTCGCACTCTCTGCGAGCTCGTACTCAACACGGGTTAATAGACCGAGATTTCGAAGATGGTCTTGTTGCCGCTCGGCGCCAATACGCTGCGCTATCATGGCGGTACCTCGGTTCGAGCTTTCAGCCAAGACTCCTGTGATATTTAACGGAACCTCGGAGGGATGATCATCCCGAATGAATTTATTACGCACCTTATACGGCTTTTGCACCTCAAATAACTCCGTCTTATTTACCACAGCGTCCTCCAGCGCCATCGCCATTGTGAGAGGCTTGAACACGCTTCCTAGGTCGTAAGTAGACATTGCGGCATGATTAAAGAGAGTTTCGGGCATTGTTGTGTCAGGATTATTTGGATTGAAATTTGGAACCGAGGCCATCGCAATAATTTCGCCAGTACGTATGTCCATAACGACGCCGCTCGCATCCAAGGCCTGGAACGCCTCATGCGCCTTTGCCAACTCATCCGTCAGAGCAAATTGAACACGCAAATCCAATGACAATGCGACTGAGGGTGCATCATCAGCCGTCAAATCAGAATTAAATGCCCGTTCCGCCCCCGCGACACCGACCATGTCGACATTCGTAAACCCTACCATGTGGGATGCCAAATTCTCACGCGGGTAAACGCGCTTAGGCTCTTTTCGAAACGCGAGCCCAGGAAGCCCTAAACCAAAAACCGCTTGCCGCGCTTTCGGCGTTAGCCCCCGCTCCAACCATACAAAACTACGATCCATCTCTAATTTTTGCTGGAGTTTTTCTCGGTTCAAATGCGGGCGCAGCTTGACTAACGCCTCTGCTGTTTCCCGCGCGTTCCAAACCCGCCTCGGTTCAGCATAGAGCGAGTAGCTCTCTAATGTTGTCGCAAGAAGCTCGCCGTTCCGGTCCGTTAAATCTGCGCGTTTAATTTTTATCGCTTGCGGCAAATTTTGTTGATGCTCGCTGGATGAAAACAGAGATATTTCTGCCAGCCTAACTATGGCAATCAACAGCATAAAGATAAAAGCCACGACGCCAATCCGAATGCGAATACGCCCTTCCGTTACTGTCTGATATTCCTCATCTGCCAATGTCAGAGTTTGCTGATTCTGAAACGCATGTAATTCGCTCACCTCTATTCCCCCTCGACCAGTGGAAATAAAGCTTCAACGTCTTGCGCCGAGCGTTCTTGAGCCGGCAATACAGGCTCCAGACCGAGATGGGCCTCATTCAATTCAGATAGACGCGCCGGATTTTTCAAATAGGCAAGCTCTGCGCGTAAAACACGGACGGCTGCTTCTTCAGCCGCAAGCGCCAGCGTTAAATCTCTCACATCCCCCTTTGCAGATTGCGCATGAGTTTTCACAAAATAAAGCGTCACAGTCAGCGCGACGCCGATCAAAAATAATAAAAACCATGACATGCGGCGAGACGCGCGTGCAGAGCCAGAATAGGACACATTCATAGACGTGCCTCCAGCTCAGCTAAGGAAATCACATTCGGCAATAATCTATCATCAGCTTCAAAAGGCGCCGCCTGCGTCCTCACTGCCACGCGTAATTTCGCGGAGCGTGACCGAGCATTTTCCTCAATTTCGGTTTTCGACGGCTTCGTTACACTTCGCTTTGGCAAGGTAAAACTAGCAGAGGGACCCGTGTTTTTAACCTCCGGCGCATAACGAGAGCCGCCTTTGACCTCACCTGCGCGGCGGCGAAAAAAACTTTTGACGATGCGGTCTTCTAAAGAGTGGAAGGTCACAACAAGCAACCGCCCCCTGGGACGCAAAATTCGCTCTGCCGCACACAGGCCTTGATACAGCTCACCCAACTCATCATTGACAAAAATCCGTAAGGCTTGAAAAACGCGTGTTGCCGGATGAGTTTTCCCGCGACGACCTAGAGCCTTTTCTAAAACATCAGCGAGGTCAGCCGTCGTGATGATGTCACCCTGCTTCCGTGCAGAAACGATACAATTCGCAACATGGCGTGCACGCTTCTCCTCACCGTAAACTTGAAACACGCGCGTCAACTCACTCACGGAAAGATGCGTAACCGCATCACGCGCCGTCGGACCACCACCCTGCTCCATCCGCATATCCAGCGGACCCTCGCGCATAAATGAAAACCCGCGCTCCGCCTGATCTAATTGCATAGAGGAAACACCAATATCAAGCACGACAGCATCAACAGACCCAATTTCAACTTCGTCCATTTTTGAAAATGGCGTTTGAATGAGGCGAAACTGATCACCCCATTTGGCCGCCAACTCGTTCGCCCGCGGCATCACATTTGGATCTCTGTCTAAACCTACAACGGAGCACTCAGCCGAATTTAAAATCGCCTCACTATATCCGCCATTTCCGAATGTGCCATCCACGCAGGTTTCATTGGCCTGAATGGCAAGCGCACTTAGCACTTCTGGCAACATGACAGGATAATGCTTCATGCTGGTTTCATTCTATGACGATTGGCACGGGCCTTTTCCCGTAGAGCCACGCGGCGCGCCTCATGAGCTTCCTCATCCCATACTTCAAATTTTCGTCCGCGCCCGATAAATGTCACTTTTCCGGACAGACCCGCATGTTCGCGAAAATGAGACGGCAAGCCAATACGGCCCGTTGAATCAAAGCTTAGCTTCTCGCTCTCGCCAAAAATAATCAGCTCAAGCGCCTCGCGCCCTTCATCATATGGGTCCATCCGCTCCAGCATTTCTTGGTAATGCGCTAAAACTGACACATCACCGCCTTCAAGATAAGCGCCGTCCAAGCTCGGCCAGAGCACAATCCCCTCAAAGCCCGAGGTCGAACAATGCGAACGAAAACTAGCGGGCACAGAGACCCGCCCTTTGGCATCGAGATTGTTTGTTGTACTGGAGAGAAACACGTCTCAACCCACCCATAAACACCGCAAATCCGAGTATTTGCGCTAAAAATGGGATAATATGGGATTTAGTGGGAAACAATGACATTTTGAAAAAAATATTTACCTTAAACTGTCCCATTCACAGACTGTGAATAATGTGGATAACTTCAAGTTTAATATAGGATTCAAGCAGTTAAGGTGTGGTTAACCATAAAGAATGGCGCAAGGCTTTCGGCGCCGGCCGAAGTCCCACCCCGCGAATGAGCGTTTTGAGAGTGTCAGGGAGCCTATAAGCCGGGTTCTGTTCCCATAAATGGGCGACGATCATTCATCTAGGATGCGCTTTACAACACATCTCATGCAACCAACCCGGACAGCGATGGCGCGACGCACAATACT
>CAZNXP010000239.1:0-3516 GCA_964576955.1 uncultured Algimonas sp. | reverse complement strand
CGCGTTTTCATTCATGATGCCGCTCGTCCATTCGTAACTCCGGCCCTCATTTCGGGCCTTAACACCGCCTTAGATTCGGCTGAAGGAGCTGCACCTGCCCTGCCAATTGCAGATGCTGTGAAAACTCTGGACGGTGAATCCGTCGACCGCGACACATTGCGGCGTATCCAGACGCCGCAAGCTTTCCATTACAATGCGATTTACAACGCTTTCCAAACCTACACGCAGCAGGAAAGTTACGCCGATGACATTGCCGTGGCACATGCAGCGGGAATGAGCCTGAGTTTTACCCAAGGCAGTCCTGATAATTTTAAGGTGACCTATCCCGAAGATTTCGCCAAAGCAGCACGTATGATGGATAAAAGCTATATCGCCACAGGGTCAGGATTTGATGTCCACCAATATGACACGGACACAACTGATCCACTTTGGCTCTGCGGCATCCCCATCGCGTGCGGATATAGCCTGCTGGGGCATTCGGACGCCGATGCAGGATTACATGCGCTAACCGATGCCATTTTAGGCGCCATGTGTTTCGGTGATATTGGCGATCATTTCCCGCCCTCTGACCCGAAATGGAAAGGCGCGTCTTCTGATAAATTTTTAAACTTCGCGATTGAAGAATTGAAACGGCGCAATGGCGCGCTGCAACATGTCGACGTGACGTTGATTTGCGAGAAACCAAAAATCAAACCCCACCGCGATGCCATGCGGGCGCGAATTTCGGAACTTTGCGCAATCCCCCTTTCCCGCGTGAGTGTGAAAGCGACAACGACCGAAAAACTTGGATTTACGGGACGCGGTGAAGGTCTCGCTGCACAAGCCACGGCGACAGTAAGGTTCGACGGATGAGTCAAAACCTTCTTGCAGAGATATTCGCGCTATCGGCCCATCTCATAAAGACTGCCCGTGCCCAAAATGTAACTTTAGCAACGGCGGAAAGCTGCACTGGCGGTTTAATCGGCGCGGCGATTACCGCGACCTCGGGCAGTTCTTCGGTCTTTCACGGCGGCATTATTGCCTATCATAATGATATAAAAATCGAACAGCTTGGCGTTGACCCGCTTAGCCTCGACACCGACGGCGCAGTCAGTGAAATGGTAGCGATACAGATGGCGCGGGGATGCCGCGAACGCCTAGGCGTGGATATTGCTATTTCCGTCACGGGTGTTGCAGGTCCTGGCGGGGGCACGGCAGACAAACCCGTAGGAACCGTGTGGATTGGGCTGGCGACACAAAATGGCGCGACGGCGAAATTGCATTATTTTCCAGATATGAGCCGCAATAAAGTCCGCGATTATACTTGCCTCGCGGCGATGGAAACCTGCCTTGAGGGCCTTGACCTAGATCTGTCTTAAACGAGGTTCTTTATGTCCAATCCATGCGCTTTGGCTTCCGCCGTAAAGTCATAATTTGCTTTACCTACAACGGGCAAAACTTGCGCCGCATGACGTTCAAATGCTGAAACAATCTGGTTTGAGGCCTTTGTAAATTTGTCTCTCAATAGAAACTCTAAAGCTCTGGCCTTTAATCTAACGTCGACAACGACATCGATTAAAGTTGATCCGTCTTCGAGAGGGTAAAATTGCCATCTATTGACGAGCGTCTTTACCGCTCCACCTTTTTCGGCTTTTTTAACTTCAATTTTCAATGCGTCGGCATCCGTCATAACGAGCGACCGAAAAGTCTCACTTAACATTTTATAAACGACAATTGCCTCCGCCTCGAATTCGGTCTCAGACAACGTCTTTGTTATGCGCATCGCCGAAATCAAATTGATAAAATCTGGATATCTTTCAACATCAGCGACAAACCCAAATAAGTCTTCAGGACTGCTTCTTATTCGGCGAATAATATGGGCTTCTGGCATTTCGTTACTTCGCTAATTGTGCCACGCGGGCAGCTCGCAATTGTGCAAAATCGCTATCGGCGTGATAAGATGAACGGGTCAATGGGCTTGCCGACACCATGAGAAATCCTTTGGCTCGCGCGATTGTCTCATAAGATTTAAATTCCTCTGGCGTCACAAATCGTTCGAGCTTGGCATGTTTGCGGGTCGGCTGAAGATATTGACCAATCGTCAGGAAATCCACACCGGCAGAGCGCATATCATCCATGACTTGCATAATCTCTTCTTTGGTTTCACCTAAGCCAACCATCAAGCCAGATTTCGTAAACTGGGCGGGGTCACGATCTTTCACCTTCTCCAGCAAGCGAAGGGAGTGGTAATAGCGCGCGCCGGGACGGATTTTCAAATATAGCCGCGGCACGGTTTCGAGATTATGGTTAAACACATCAGGCTTGGCATCAATTACGATATTCGGCGCATCGCCTTTTCGCAGGAAATCTGGAGTCAAAATTTCAATCGTCGTCGCGGGTGCGCTCGCGCGGATAGCCTCAATAACATCGACAAAATGCTGCGCGCCGCCATCATCCAAATCATCTCTATCGACTGAAGTAATGACAACATGTTTCAGGTTCATTTCCAAAACGGCTTCGGCGATTTTCTTTGGCTCATAGGCATCAACCTCTTGCGGCAATCCCGTCGCGACATTGCAAAATGCACAAGCCCGCGTGCAAATCTCTCCTAAAACCATGAAGGTCGCGTGTGATTTTTCCCAGCACTCACCGATATTCGGACACGCTGCTTCTTCGCACACCGTCACAAGACCTTTGTCTTTCACGATTTTGCGCGTTTCAGCATAGCCTTTTGACGTAGGAGCTTTGACACGTATCCACTTTGGCTTGCGTAAGACCTCGGTATCAGGCTTATGCGCCTTCTCGGGATGACGCACGCGGTCTGAATTCATATCAATCAATGTTGCCATGAGCGCTAGATGGGCTTTTTAGGTTCAATGTTCAACCTGAATCAGAGTTGTTACTGCAGCCAGACACTCCGTATTTTTAATCAGTTCAATCGTGATTAGGCGCAACTGGTTAGGAATTGTTAACCATAAAACCCGCATTTCCGCAGCATTCCCCGCCATCGGTACTTAATTTGCATAGATTTAACGCAAATCTATTATGAAGTCGGGCACTGGCTCATTTTATGCCAGTGGAATGTGTTATGACCAATACTGCTACAGCGGAAAAAATGCCCTTAGGCGCCAAGAACGACATTCGTGAAGGTCATGATAATTTTTTCACGCCTCTTCGACTGCTCTTCGCTTCTCTTGTGGTTTTCGGCCACGCATTTGGAGTGGCCTTAGGTGATTCAAGCGCAGAACCCCATGTTCTTTACCACTACACGTTCAGCTATTTAGCTGTGAACTTGTTCTTTATCGCCTCAGGATTTCTTGTTACGAAATCAATGGTTTATCGGGGTGATACGCCAAGCTTCATTTCAGCGCGCGCGCTTCGGATCTTCCCAGCCCTTATTGCCCATGTTCTATTTGTTATGTTGATTATTGGTCCTCTCGGGACAAATCTCCCGCTTTTGGAGTTTTTCAGCGATCCCAGTTGGTACATGCAGCCATTAATGGTTCTCACATTCTTTGAAACAAATATGGTCATGCC
>CAZNXP010000238.1:0-3527 GCA_964576955.1 uncultured Algimonas sp. | reverse complement strand
TAAACCCATCTGTCATGCCCATAACGCGTTTGATAAATGTCGCCGTGGAGCAAACCCCTGATAAGCGTGGTGATTTAATTGCGGAAGCGCGGCGCTACGCCGAGACTGACTTACTCTGTTACCGCGCGCCGCAGCCACGTATCCTGCAAGAACGGCAAGCCGAAGCTTGGGATAAGTGGCGAGACTGGGCTGCGGTCCAAGGCGTTGATTTGAAAACAACAGAAAGTGTCAGCGCCATATCTCAAGAGGAGACGAGTTTGACCGTTGTCGAAACCTATGCCGCGAACCTAGCTGACATTCAGTTGACACTTTTTGTTCATTTGATTGCCGTCTATGGTTCCGTCATTTTAGCCATGGCTGTTATGCGGTCAAAGCTTAGTGGCGTGGCAGCTTTTGATCTGTCCCGAATTGATGCGGCCTACCAAATCGAACTTTGGGGTGAAGATGAAGAACAAGCAGAGATTACAGCAGATTTGCGCAAAGAAACGCATGTGTTGTCCGAAATTTTGGAGATTTTATAATGGCTGACCCAGTCACGGTTACAGAACGCCCCGGCGGTAAATATTCATTAGATGTCAAAAATGGGCGGCACCATCTTTTCGCGGATGAGCCGTTAAGTTTTGGGAGCGCCGATATAGGTCCATCGCCTTTTGAATATCTCTGTGCGTCTTTGGGCAGCTGTACGGCGATTACGCTGCGCATGTATGCGGGCCGCAAAAATTGGGAGATTGATAATATCTCTGTAACGGTCACTCATAGTTTGCGGAAAACCGCAGATGATGAGACGAAAAATGTCTTCTCTCGCGTTTTGAATGTGACTGGAGATCTGGAAAGCGCAGCCCGCGGTCGTTTGGTTGAAATTGCGAATAAATGCCCTGTCCATAAGATGTTGGAACATGGGAATATCATCGAGACGTCCTTGGGAGACGCTGCATAATATCTCGGCGTTAAGCGCGGCATAAGCGCCGCAAGGCTTGCACCTTGCGTCTCGCGCGTTAAATGGCTCCTATGCCAAATTTGTTTAAACTTCTACTTTCTCCGGCTGGCCGTATCGGACGACGGGACTACTTGATTGGTTTGATTGGCTTTGTCGTCATTTTCATACTCTATGGATTGCTAATTAGTAGCTTAGGGGGATCTATGGCAGGGTTTTTCGCTGTCTTGGCATTCCCCTTTGTAATTTTGCAAATGGCCTATAGCGTTTACGGTAAACGTCTGCATGATATTGGGTGTACGCTTTGGCCATTGACAGGCTTAATTTGTTTGATGTTGCTTGCGATGATTGTCGTGATGTTAGTTTATGGTGGGGCTGAATATTTCGCGGCTTACGGGAAATATACGCGAGATAATCCGCCCTCGCCGGAGGTTGTTGAGCGCTTAAATGCTGAGTTTAAACCTAGGCAAGCTGAAGGCGAGTCGGTTTTGAGTGGTATTATTTTATCGCTTCTTTCGGTGTTTACGCTTTGGTTGGCGGTCGCAAAATCACAGTCTCGACAAAATGCTTACGGAGCGCCGCCTAAGTTATAATTTGGATTTCCCTTGCATTTTCGTAAGGAATTGGCATTCTCATATCGTTAAACAACAAGAGAGGGAGAGATTCTCATGGGTAATTTATTATTTTCACCGTCTGGCCGTATTGGGCCAGCGGCCTATATGAAGGGTATATTTTTTCTAGCGATTGCTGGCTTGATTATATCTTTTTCAGCATTATTAGGCCCTGTTGCGTCAGTGGTAGGTATATTGGGTTTTGTCCTGCTATATTGCTTTATTGCATTGGGTATTAAACGCAGTCATGACGCCGGGAAATCGGGTTGGATGGTTTTACTTCATATCCTTATTTATATTGTGATTAGCGCTATTTTTGGTTTCATTATTTCTGCAATCACTGGCGTTAGCGCGAGCGGGGCTTTCAGCGCGGCAATGAACCAAGATCTTGAAGCTTTAGAGGAAATACAGGAAGCCACAACGTCTTTGAGTTACGTTCTTATTTCTGGCGTTGTCGGTGCGATTGCCACGGTTGTTATAGGGTATGTTATCAATATGATGAACAAATCTGATATGCATGATAATCAATTTGGTCCCGCAACGATTGGTGATTCCTAAGTCGATAATTTCATAAATCGTTTAAGACCCGTCTGTACATTTTGAATTGCACGAGGCGGGTTTTTTATTGGCTAATGGTCGGCCCAAAAAGAGTTTGAAAATTCTTTTTTAAAGCCGCGTCTATATCGTTTAGCGACACGTCTTTTCCAAGAGAGGCGAGACTCGCGACCCCATGTTCCTGAATGCCGCAGGGAACAATTCCGCTAAAATGCGAAAGGTCTGGGTTCACATTGATACTTATGCCGTGAAAGCTCACCCATTTTTTGAGACGAACCCCTATGGCGGCGATTTTCTCTTCGCGGCTATCTTCGCGGACGACCCACACACCAACACGTCCACAGCGCCGCTCTGCCGTGACGTCGAAGACGGCAAGGGTGTCAATTATCCACTGTTCCAACCCGCGCACAAAGGCGGAGACATCTCGCCCGCGCTTGCGTAGGTCCAGCATTGCATAGGCGACCCGTTGTCCGGGACCATGATACGTATATTGGCCGCCGCGTCCTGTCTGGTGAACCTCGAACCGATCTGGCGTGATAAGGTCGTTTTGATTGGCAGAGGTGCCGGCCGTATAAAGCGGGGGATGTTCGAGTAGCCAAATAAGCTCTCGCGCTTCTCCAGCCGCAATGGCGGCTGCGCGGGTTTTCATACGCTCATGCGCAAGCGCATAGGGAACGCGCTCTGCCGCTATTTCCCAGTCAATTGCATCAGGGCTGTGGAGAGGTTTATTTATGTGTTATCTCAATTTTATCGAATTCTTTTTCAAGCACGGCCCGCGCTTCTGGGATTTGACTAATACGGACGACCTCATCGACCAATCCGATTTGCGATTGCGCCACACTCATCATTTTGCGCATATTGCCAATATTGAGGGTTATATTATCTACATCTAAATTCTCTAAGCTTTTCAATGACGCATTTAACCGCGGAACGATATTGCGAATATCTTCGAGGGCGGCTTCTGCGGATGGGCCGTCTGTTACTTTCTCTAGCAGCGCCGTCATATTTTTGGCTTCCTTGTCGACGAACTCGATGAGCTCTGGCGTGTCCATTTTGGAAAGATCCGTCACAAGATTGGCCTCTATTTGGCCAGCCGTGGCTTTTACAGCTTCCGGTGAGCTGGCATCTGAGGCAATATCTCCGCACGCGCTAAGGGCAATAAGACTGGCGACAGCCGCGCTGATAGTAAGGGTTTTCATCTTGCATCTCCAAAAGGATTTGGAGTTTTAATAGCGCGTCTTCTGAATTGAAAACAGGGTGAATTTTGCAGATATTGGGGCTTCACATGCACCCGACTCCCCCCTATAGACCGCGCACCTTAATGTGCGGCCGTGGCGGAATTGGTAGACGCGCAGCGTTGAGGTCGCTGTGGGGTAAAACCCGTGGAAGTTCGAGTCTTCTCGGCCGCACCACTTTCCTGACATTGC
>CAZNXP010000237.1:0-3552 GCA_964576955.1 uncultured Algimonas sp. | reverse complement strand
AATTAGCTGATGAACCACTTGGGCAGGGTGAGACGTTTGGAGCCAAGCTAAACGGTTTGTTTATGGACGCAATCGCGGCGGAATAAGCGCCTCGTTTATTTAGGCGCGCGTTTGGCTAATATGCGTTGAAGCGTGCGCCGGTGCATATTTAGGCGGCGCGCCGTCTCGGATACATTCTTTCCGCATAATTCATATACCCGTTGAATATGTTCCCATCTCACGCGGTCAGCGCTCATAGGGTTCTCAGGGGGTTCGGGCGTCTCGTCGCGCTCCGCTAGCAAGGCTTTACAGACATCATCTGCGTCTGCGGGTTTTGAGAGATAATCAACGGCGCCGCGTTTGACGGCCGATACGGCTGTCGCCAAATTGCCATATCCGGTTAGCATAATCATTTTCGACTCTGGCCGCGTGGCATGCAGAAGGTTGACAATATCTAATCCGCTTCCATCCTGCAGTCGCAAATCAAGGACAGCAAAGGCGGGCGGGGTGGAATTAATAAAAGCACTGGCAGCTTCTACGGTTTCAAGCGTACTCACGGTAAAGCCGCGTTGTTCCATTGCGCGGCCAAGCCGAGACCGGAACGGGCCATCATCATCTAAAATCATCACTGATGCATCATTTGGGAGAGCGTATTCACTCATCAAAAACTCCTTGCGCTAACTCAAATACGGTTTAGGCGACCAAATGGTTGTATTTATTTTTAGTCAGCCGTGAGGCCTTCTCGCGGAAGCGTGGCCGTAATGCGCGCGCCGCCCAGCTGAGAGGCGTCATAGGTAACCTTGCCGCCCGTCCGCCGAATGAGGCGTTCCGATATGAAGAGACCCAGGCCTAAGCCCCCGGCTGTTTTGGCTCGGCGTCTTGTGCTGGCGTAAGGCTGCCCGAGATTACCTTTCAATGCGGGCGCAAAGCCTTCCCCGTCATCATCAATTATAATCGTGATATTTTCTGCATCCCATCGTGCGATTAACTCGACGCGCGCCCGCGCAAAATCAACAGCATTATCAATATAGTTTTTTAAAGCATAGAGCAGGGCGGGGCTGCGTTTTAAATTGGGGACGGGCCCGTCTCCTTCGCAGGAAATATAAATATTCTTGTCGCGATTAATGAAGGGCTCGGCGGCCTCTTCCAATAAGGTCTCTAAACAGAGCCTGTCATGGATCAAATCTCTGGTATCCCCGCGTGTGGCCAATTGCTCCAATATATCTCGGCAGCGTTGGGCTTGAGAAAAAATCAGGGCGGCATCTTCGCCGAGGGGTGTCTTCGCCTCTATTTCTCGGGTCATTTCTTTAGCTGTGACTTGGATTGTCGCCAGCGGCGTTCCAAGTTCATGCGCGGCAGCGGCGGCGAGTGCGCCGAGCGCGCTGAGTTTTTGTTCATGAGCTAACATGGTTTCAGTAGCCGCAAGGGCAAAGGACATTTTCCGGCTCTCATGTGTGGACCGCCATGCGGCTAATGAGGTGTAAGTGGCGCCCACACAAAGCGCGAGCCAGATCCCGAGCTGTAAAATCGGCGGGAGCTCAAAGCCGCCTGTTGGCGACCAAGGCAGGGGATGGTGGAAATAGACCAAAGCACAGGAGAGCATAAAGGCCATTCCTCCAAGCGAGAAAACAACCCAGCGCGATAAGGTTGTCGCAGCCGTCACAACCGGGGCGAGGAAAAGAATGGAAAATGGATTGACGATCCCGCCCGTGAGCCAGAGCAGCGCCGCTAATTGCCACAGATCAAACCCCAATTGCAGAAAGGCCTCAAAATTTGTGACCCGGCGATCTAGCGGCAGCCTATAGGTCACCGCTAAATTGACAGCGGCAGAGGCGAGTGTGATGAGGCAGCAGGCTAAAACGGGATAGTCATATTGCAGGATGAGGCTCACAAATATCAGGGCAATGGTTTGCCCAAAAATGGCCCCCCAACGTAAGGTGACAAGGGTCTGCCTGCGCAGGGCTCCTAGGCTTTCGGTGGGTTGATGATCTCTAACCGACGTATAGCCTTGGAACGTTCGCCGGGATGTATCAATATTCGGTTCTGTTGCGTTATGTGCTTTCACATCCAGCTCTTTCATTTATATGGCCTTTAAACCCTATACGTTTGAAAGAGCATTGCAGTATGAGAATTGCGTTAAATTTGACGGTGAGCCTTTTTGCCGCAGCCGCTTTATTTGGGTGCAAGGCCGACAGCTCTTCTGGCGAGGCTGGCGTTTCAGGCAAGACTGTGGTCAGCCACGGGACCGCTTCTATTGGCGGGGCCTTTACGCTGATTGATGATAAGGGCGGGCAAGTTACTGAAGCGGATTTATTGGGGAAGCCGCATTTGATTTATTTTGGCTTCGCCTATTGTCCTGATATTTGCCCCACCTCCTTGCAAAAACTTGGGGCAGCGCAGCAGCTCATGCGCGAGGCAGGAGATGACGTTGGTTATGTTTTAATTACCGTGGACCCTGAACGCGACACAGTCGAGAAAATCTCGCAATATGTCAGCTTTGAACCGTTTCCGAAAGGGCTGCGTGGATTTACTGGCAGCGTAGAGCAAATAGAGACGGCGAAAGCTGCTTATAAAATTGTGGCCACGAAAAGTAATTTTGACGGTGGCCCGGTTGAAGAGGGATCAGATGATTACACGGTCAATCATTCTGACATTATTTATCTGATGGGCGCGGACGGAAAATTCGCGGATTTCTTTTCTTCGCGCTCCACACCGCGAGATATTTCTGTTCGCGTGGGTCAGGAATTGTTGAAGTCAGATAAATAGGCTTATCTATTTTTGCTTATCTATTTTTTCCGGGTACCCATTTTACGTCAGACTTACCTTGGTCATTGCACCACCGCGCAGCGACAAAGAGAAAATCTGAGAGCCGGTTGAGATAGCTGAGCGCATCTGGGTTCACCTCATCTTCTGCGGCTAAGGCGACGCAAACCCGCTCGGCGCGTCGGCAAACTGTTCTGGCTAGATGGAGATAGGCGGCGGGCGCATGTCCGCCCGGCAGTACGAATGAGGTGAGCGGTTCTAAATCCGCGTTTAATTCGTCTAGCTCTTGCTCGATTCGGCTCGTTTGCGCGGCCACCATGCGCAGGGCATATTCACTATCGGCTTCGCCTTTTTTGGGCAGCGGCGTGGCAAGGTCTGCACCCAGGTCAAAGAGGTCATTTTGAATACGGGACAGCATTTTATCTAAGGTTTGGTTTTCCAAATGCAGACGGACGAGGCCAATCACGCTATTGGTTTCATCGACATCGCCATAAGCGCGCACGCGCAGCGCGTCTTTACCGAGGCGCGAGCCGTCAACGAGGCCCGTTGAGCCGTCATCTCCTGTGCGGGTGTAGATTTTGTTGAGCTTAACCAATTACGCGCCCTTTGACCGCATATAGACCGTCAGAGCCAAAAGGATGATAGCGGAGACTTGCGCATAAATTCTGCGCCACATCCATTTGTTAGAGTTTTTGCGGCTCTCTTCACTCTTCTTGCTCATGGCGACTGTGCCCATCACCAATGTGAGCACAACGCAGGCAAAGGCGAGGCCTGTTAAAATATAGAGAATCGTAATCATGGTGAGGGTCC
>CAZNXP010000236.1:0-3559 GCA_964576955.1 uncultured Algimonas sp. | reverse complement strand
CCTCGGACATTCTCAATGCGGGCCCGCGCATTAAACCCGCCTTGGCTTTGCGTGCGTTTGGTTCGGAATAATATATCGGGCGCAAATTCTACAGACGTGATTTTAGCGAGCGCCCGCGCCAAAAGCACGGCTTGATTATAGCGGCGCTTAATCAGGCGCGTCGGATGAAGCGGAACGGGGATAAGAAAATCTGCGCCCTCTAATACCTCACGGCCTGCCCGGCGCATTTGCGCAGCAAAACTGACTAGCCCTTCTGTGCGTCCGCCATGTTTGAAAGATAAAATCAAGGCGCGCGACCCGTCATCATAGGCCATGGGCGCTCGCGCACGGCCACAAACGGGGCGTTTGACGGCGCAGCGCGCACATAGGGACCCGCCCGGCACCGCATATTCAAATGGCAACCCGCAGGCCTCGCACCAGGGCGCATCCAAAAACGTCACATCCGCCCACATACGTTTGGCTATTGGGTCGGCCTCTAGGCCCAAGAGGTCTTGCGGCGGCAGCAAGGCGTCAATTACTGCCCCGCCTGCTGATTTTAGGCGGCGGGCTGTCATTTCACTCAGGCTGTCATCTTGCGCTAAGGGCATGAGAATGAGAGTAGCGAAACTATATGAACACGTCGCCCCCTAAAATCTTCAACCGCCGGGCTCAAAATTTAGCCCAGCAGCGCAGCGCGAAACGCCAAGCGCGCGCGGGCCTGTCCTTCCTCTATAAACGCGCGGCGGATGATGCGGCCTCGCGGCTCGAAGACATCAACCGCCAATTCACCCACGCCATATTGGTCGGCGCGGTGGATGGTCGAAACGTGATAGAGGCACAGTTACGGCCTGAGCGCCGTCCGGCAAAATTTGACTATCAGGACACCCCATCGGTGCTAAGCGGGCCATATGATTTAATCCTCTCCATTTTCGATTTGCAAAGTGACGATAATATTCCAGACACGCTTATGCGCTACCGCCAACATCTGGCGGCGGATGGGTTATTACTCATCGCTTTTTTAGGCGGGGAAACGCTCACCGAATTTCGGCAAAGCCTTTACGCCGCAGATCAAGAGATATTGGGCGGCGCCTCAGCGCGGGTATACCCTATGGTGGATTATAGCCAGTCCGCCATGTTGCTGGGACGCACAGGCCTCGCGCTTCCCGTTGTCGATATGGACCGTTTCACCGTCTCCTATGGAAAGCTATCGAGCTTGATAAGTGACATGCGGGATTTGGGATTAAGCAATGTATTGAGCGCGCGCGATATGCGCCCGCTATCCCGAAAATGGCTGGCCCATTTGAAAGAGAGTTACTTAGCCCATTTCGCAAGAGAGGACGGAAAACTCCAAGCGACATTTGAGATTATATGGATGACGGGTTGGGCACCGCATAAAAGCCAGCAAAAGCCTTTGAAACCCGGCAGCGCGAAAATGCGCCTTGCAGATGCGCTCAAAACAGATGAGACAAAACTTTAACGCCGTTTGATTGGCCCGAGATAGGGAGAGAAAAAATCGATAATCAACGCCCCTCTCGTCTCTTTGCGCTGGACGCCTTTCGCGTCTTCGCCATTGTCATGATGATTGCCTATCATTTCATCTATGATCTGAAATATTTTGGCTATGTCGATTGGAATACGCCGCTGGGTGATGGATTTCGGCAATGGCGAACGAGCATTGTTTTTGGCTTCGTCTTTGCCATGGGCATAAGCATGGGGCTCGCCCATGGAACGGCTCGCAAACCTCGCGCTTTTTGGAAAAGGGTGAGGCAAATTCTGGCCTGCGCCCTGTTGATTTCAATCGTATCGATTTTCATGTTTCCTGAAAGCTATATCTATTTCGGCATTTTACATTTCATGGTGATTGCCAGTTTTCTAACCTTCGCTCTGATTGGGCGGCCAAAGTGCGCGCTTTTCCTCGGCGTTTTAATCGTGGTTTCATTTTGGGCAGGCTGGGTGCCTTATGGCTGGCCCGTCAATTTAATCTCGGGCTTGCCTGGCTATACGGAAGATTTCGCGTCCCCCTTTCCATGGCTAGGCGTCGCCTGCATCGGCGCATCTCTCGGCGAATATCTTGCTGCGCACCCAGACGTGAAAACAAAAATATCAAGCTGGAACATAGGCGGCTGGCTAGGCAAGACGGTAAGCTTTGCAGGCCAGCGGAGCCTCTCTATCTATATGCTGCATCAACCGGTTTTATTCGCGTTGATAATCTCATGGCGCTTTATGACGGGTTTGGCTGCAGGCTAGGAAATAACCCCCGCCGCTTTCAAAGACTCAATCTTCGCCGCATCATAACCGAGCTCTGCGAAAACCTCTGCTGCATCCGTATTTGCGCCCGGCAGTGTGAAATCAGGGTCCGTTTCCATATCTCTGAACCCCGGCGCGGGGCGCGGATGAACAAAAGCACCTTGCTTGCGCAACCCGCCACGCGCCGCATTTTGCGGATGGTCAGGCGCTTCTTCATAGGTCAGCACGGGCGTCACGCAGGCATCCGTCCCGTCAAATATCTTGGCCCAATCATCGCGGGTTTTATTGGCGAATTTTGCTTCTAACATCGCGTGCTGTTCTGGGAATTTGGCGACATCTCTTTGCGGACCATAATCCTGCGCATCAATCTCCAAGATGCGCAACATCTCTGCAAAAAATTGCGGCTCTAAGGGTCCAACCGCCATGAATTTTCCGTCTTTCGTCGCGTAGCACCGATAGAAAGGCCACGCCCCGTCGAGCATATTCGTGCCGCGCTGCGGCGACCAGCGACCCAAACCCGAGAGCATATGCAAAATGCCCATCATAGAATTTGTACCGTCAATAATAGCGGCATCGACAATTTCGCCTTTGCCTGTGCGCTGGGCTTGAAATAAGCCCGCCAAAATTCCCGCCACAAGGAAGAGCGAGCCGCCGCCATAATCCCCGACAAGGTTGAGCGGCGGAGACGGCGGAGTATCCGCAGGTCCCATCGCCGCGAGCGCGCCCGTAATCGAGATATAATTAATATCATGCCCCGCCATTTTCGCCCAAGGCCCGCTCTGCCCCCATCCCGTCATGCGGCCGTAAACCAATTTCGGGTTCACCGCATGGCACGCCTCTGGCCCAACGCCGAGCCGCTCTGTGACGCCGGGACGCAGGCCTTCAAATAAAACATCTACGGATTTGACGAGGTCCAAAACAATGGCAGCCCCTTCTGGCTTTCGCAAATCTAGCGTCAGCGTTTTCTTGCCGCGATGGGACAGGTTCGGAACGGCGCCCATCGGTCCGGGGCGGTTAATCACAATTATCTCGGCGCCCATATCGGCCAAGAGCTGCCCCGCATAAGGTCCGGGGCCTATCCCCGCCAGCTCAATAATCCGAACGCCGTCTAAGGGTTTACTCATGAGGAGGTCTCTTCATAACAAATGGCGTATGACTGCGTGCGGGCCAAAGTGCGTTTATATTTCACTTGCCGCGCAGCGTCAGCTTCGGCTTCGGCCCATTCCAGCCCGAGCCGCGCCGCATAATGCAGCGCTGTGCGCTGACAAACTTCCTGCGCGCCCAAGGCCAGGGCCTTAGCGCGTTTGCTTTCGGGAATATCATAATGCGGATG
>CAZNXP010000235.1:0-3563 GCA_964576955.1 uncultured Algimonas sp. | reverse complement strand
CTAAATTCGCCTTTGGCCATACCGCCTAATGCGGCGTCGAGTGTGAGTTTTGTTAAATCGCTCATGGCCCTACTCCACTGACCGCGGCACAACGAAGAAGCCGTCATCTGACTTCGGTGCGTTTTTCAACACGTCATCCCGCTTACCGCCATCAGAGACAGCATCCGCGCGCAGCGGCGCAGCCATATCGACGGCAGAAGTCATGGGCTCCACGCCTTCAACATCAACTTCGCCGAGCTGTTCAATCCAGCCCAAAATACCGTTCAAATCTTCCGCAATGGGTTGCAGCCGATCCTCTTCAACATGGAGGCGTGAGAGCCTTGCGATTTTCTTGACGTCCTGTGCGGAAACGCCGTTTTTGGGTTGAGCCATTTGGTCAGTCCTTCACTCTTAAGCTGCGCGGTTAGCAGGGGGCAAAAGCAGGGGCAAGAGGGTCTGCGCGCCTATATGAAGACTGTTACACTTGTAACCTGCCTCTAGGCGACTTAGAGCGCTCTCGAACAGATTATGGGCGAGCCTCACCCGACTCGCATCTCGGCCTCAAGAAATCGATTTATGTCAGCACCTCTCATGCCGCCAAACGCCCCAGCTTTTGGCGGAAAAATCTCTCGCGCCTTTGGTCATCTGTTATTGCGGATTGTTGGCATGAAAATAGGCGGCACCATCCCGGATGTCCCGAAAGCCATTATCCTTGGTGTGCCGCATACATCAAATTGGGATCTCATTCTTGCGCTGGGAATGCGTTACTCTTTAGGCCTCAACTATAGTTGGATGATGAAGAAAGAGGCGTTTTTCTTCCCCTTTGCAGGCCTATTCAAATCTATGGGCGGCATCCCCATAGACCGCAAAGCCGCTAAAGATGTGGTCGGCCAGATTGAAGATTGGTTCAATGCGAATGAAAAGGCGTGGATTGGCATTACCCCCGAAGGTACACGGTCCAAAGTATCCGTTTATAAAAAAGGCTATCTTCATATTGCCTACCAAACCGGCGTTCCCGTTGTTATAGGCGGGGTTGATCCCGTCTCGCGCACGCTCGTTTTTGATCAAATTGTTGACTTAACGGGCGATATTAATGCCGATAATGAGCGCATTCGCACTCTCGTGCGTAGTAAGTATAAAGGGTTAAAACCCGAAAACGGCTAAGCTAGGCAGCATGTCTGGCCAGAAGGAGGCTAGATTGAAATTTGACAACGCATTCATTGGCCCAAATACGCCGCGCATGGGCAATAGCCTGACGCGGTGGATTGGTGATATGATATTAAAGTCCATGGGCTGGACCTTGCACGGCAAACTTCCGAATTTAAAAAAAGCCATTATTATTGGCGGGCCGCACACCTCCAATTGGGATCTTTTTCTCGCCTTGGGATCTATGCTCTCGATTGGATTGAAATTTTCATGGATGATGAAAAAGGAAGCCTTTTTCTGGCCCCTTGGCGGCTTATGGAAAGCTCTTGGCGGAATTCCCATTGACCGCGGCGCAAAAATTGATGTCGTCGGACAAGTCGAAGCGTTTTTCGCGGCCCATGATAAGGTTTGGCTGGGCCTGACGCCAGAAGGCACCCGTTCCAAAGTCGAGCGCTATAAAACGGGCTATCTGCGTATCGCCAAGGGGCTAGGCGTCCCGCTCCTTATTGCTGGTATAGACAGCGTGAATAAGCGAGTCGTGTTAGACAAGCTTTGGGAACCAACGGGAGATATCGAGACGGAGAACGCTGCAATAAAATCTTATATCGAAAGCAATTTTGCCGGCATAAATCCGGAAAAAACTTAGACCCCGCTTTCTAGTCATAGGTGCGGCCCCGTTATTCACCTGCGTATCTTTTCAAATTTGAAAAAAATCAGTATAATTCCGCTATTATGAAGTATGACAACCCACATATGTCCCCGCATAGCCCGCGTATGGGCAATGGTGTATCACGCGCTCTCGGGTCGTTTTTCCTGAAACTCACAGGGTGGAAACTGGTGGGCCGTATGCCAGATGTGGATAAATTCGTCATTATTGGCGTACCGCATACGTCAAATTGGGATGCGATTAGCGCTTCGCTCGCCATGCTGGCCAGTGGTTTCAAATATACTTTCCTCATCAAGAAAGAATGGTTTTTTTGGCCGATGGGTCCACTTTTTCGGGCTTTAGGTGGATATCCTGTTGACCGCGAGCACGGCGGCAAGGGCGTTGTTGAGCAGCTCACTCAGCATATTAAAGACACGGATAAGGTCTGCATTGGCTTCCCCCCAGAAGGTACACGCTCCAAAGTCGACCGGTATAAAACGGGCTTTCTACGCGTCGCCTATGCGGCGGATGTACCCGTCTTCATCTGCGCTTTTGACGGTCCGAATAAGCATGTCGTGCTTGACCGCCTCTTCCCGCTGACGGGAGATTTAGAGGTCGATGCCAAAGCCATTAAAGACTATGTCGATGAAAATTGGACCGGGGTTCACCCCGAGCGGCAGAAATAGCAACATTCTTTCTTCAATGGGTTGATTGAACCATTGCGAGCAACTGATTAAGACGGGTCTGTGATTAGCCCAACCCACACACTGCTCGCGCTTGCCCTTCTTTCTAAATCTGGAAAGCAGGAAGAGGCTGCCGAGGTAATGGTTTTCGGCGACAGCTCAGAACCCATCCTTGAGAGCGCCTCCTACCGAAACCGCAATGTCGCCATTTTCCTTGGCTCAATTATCCCCGACCTCGCGATTTACCTCTGGGCGCCCTATCAGTCTATTGTGAACGGCGTCTCAGGCGAAGAAATGTGGCGCGTGCTTTATTTCGAAGCCCCCATGCAGAACCTCATCGCCTGGTTCAATTCCATTCCAATTTACGGGCTCTTAGCCGTCATCGGATATGCGGCACGCGGAAGAACATGGGGCAAGCTCATGTTGTTTTTCGCTCTAGCGGCTTTAATCCATATGGCGACAGATTTACCCGTCCACGCAGAAGACGCCTATCGCCATTTCTGGCCAATATCTGATTGGCGGTTTTACAGTCCGCTCTCATATTGGGACAATAATCATCACGCGGTGTGGGTCAGTAAAATTGATACCGCTATCGCTTTGGCTTCGGTCGCCGTTCTCTGGCAGCGCTTCCCAAGCCGTTGGGTCAAAATTACCCTGTCCATAACAGCTGGTTTTTACATTCTCATACTGGCCGCTCCCTTTATCTTCGGCTAAGCGCGCGGCATGCCCATTCAAACGCTCGAAGATATTGCCGCGACGACGGGTCCGCTCTTAGGGCTTGACCCCGGCACAAAAACGCTCGGTCTCGCGATTTCAGACCGCACACGCCTCATCGCGACGCCGCTCAAAACGATTCGTCGCAAAAAATTTACCCCTGATGCGGCAGAGCTTCTGGAAATATATGAGACCAACCAAGCCGCCGCGCTCATCATTGGCCTTCCCATGAATATGAACGGGACAGCAGGTCCGCGCGTACAATCCGTCAAAGATTTCGCTAACAACCTGATGAAACTTCGCGATATTCCGATTTTCTTTTGGGATGAGCGCCTTTCCACCATGGCCGTCACCCGCAGCATGATTGATGCGGATATGAGCCGCAAAAAACGCGC
>CAZNXP010000234.1:0-3580 GCA_964576955.1 uncultured Algimonas sp. | reverse complement strand
ACGGTCACGACATGGGCGTTCCAGCAATCGCTTTGGGCGGGCATTCGGCCCAAGGCCCTGACCGAGCGGCTCGAGAATGGGCGGCTCTCTGTCACCCAGACCTATCTCGTGGCCATTCGTTATAGGCCGAGTTTTCCAGAGCGTGCCCGCCTGATGTGGAAGGGCCGCATGCTCCGCGTTGTCGCCGCGAGCGACCCCGATACGCGCGGCGAGAGATTACACCTGATTTGTGAAGAGGAAGCCCAATGACAGATATGATGAATATTTCCGAACAAGCGGAAAGCCTCGCGCGGGCGGTCCATGCGGTGCTGTCTGCTGACCCTGCCGTGCAATATGGTCTGGGCGGGACGTCTGATGTTCCGCCGCGCCTCTATGACGCCGCGCCCGAAGACCCTGTCTATCCCTATCTGACCTACGGGGCCTTGCGGAGCGAGGATATTGGCGCAGATGACACGCCGCTGGCGGTGCATCAAATGACGTTGCATCTCTGGTCGCGCTATAAGGGGCGTGCCGAAGTTATGGCGCTGCTTGGCACGATTGGTCTTGCGTTGGACGCCGAGGCGTTGACGCAAGCCGCCAAAGTGTCTGTACGGAGCGCAACGCCCGTCTACTCCGATGTGCTGCGCGCCCCCGACGGGCGCACCCATCATGGCTTGCTGCGCCTCTCCATCACAACTCAACCCAAATTAGGAGACCCGACATGAGCGCGCAAAGAGGCGGTGATATGCTGCTAAAGATCAAAAATGATGTGGGGGTTTTTATAACCGTCGCAGGACTGCGGACAAAGACGCTGCGCCTCAATGCGCGTCCCGTCGACGTGACGGATACGGCGTCGCAAGGCTGGAAGGAGCTTTTGCCGGGGGCAGGGATGCGCACGGCTGAAATCTCTGGAACAGGCGTATTTCGCGACGCCGAATCCGATGCGCGTATACGCGGGGCGTTTTTCGACCAATCGGCACAGGCGTGCCGCTTCATCATTCCAGATTTTGGACTGATTGACGGGGATTTCCTCATCACGGGGCTGAATTATGCGGGGAGCTATAATGGCGAGGCGCAATTTGAGCTCACCCTGATGAGCGCCGCCGTCCCAGAATTCACGCCCTTATGAGTAGCTATCGTCTGGGGGACCGTGAGGTGGAGGTCGCAGGGCAAACCTACCGCTTGCGCCTGACTGTGGCTGCGCTCGCCCAATTGGCGTCGGTGTTTGAGGCGGAGAGCCCAAAGGCACTGGCAGCAAGTTTACGAAAAGCTGATTTGACTGACTGGAATAGGGTATTTCGATGTGTCGCGACGCCGACTCCCATCTCTGATTTTGGACGCGAGGAGTTAGTGCAAATCCTGCCAGAGCTTAGCGCGCTTATTGCAGACGGATTAGGCGCATGAACTGGCCGTTTGAGCACTGGCACCAGATAGCCATTCGCCGTTTTAATCTTCAGCCTGATACCTTTTGGGACATGCCTTTGCGCGATTGGCTTAGCTTGATTGAGGGCGTGAGGTCGCAAGGTTTCGACCGGCAAACATTAGATGATTTAATTAAAATTTTTCCTGATGAGGATAAGACAGATGGACACGATTGATGAGGCCGCACAAGCGTTAGATGCTTTTGCCAACGGCCCAGGTGCTGACGCGGCGAATGCGCTGGCGGATGTTTTTGAACAGGCGGGAGACCGTATTGCCAGCTCTTTAGAACGGGCGGCGACATCGGGCGAATTGTCATTCAACTCACTTGCGGAATCCGTGCTGAGTGATCTTGCGCGCATCGCCGTGACGGAATTAATTACAGCTCCGCTTCAAGGCGCTGTCTCCGCCTTGACATCTTCAATCGCGGGAACGGCATCTGGCAAATCTTCGCCCGTCACCGTCAATCTCAACCTCCCGCAAGCCACGGGTAAAGCGAGCGCGCCCCAAGCGAGTTCTGCGCAAATGGCGGCGCAAATCGCGCAAGCTGTCACGCGCGCGCAAGGGCGGAATTAGGAGATTTAATTATGAATAATTTTCACGATGTGCGCTTCCCCTTGCACTTAGCTTTCGGTGCGCGCGGCGGGCCTGTTCGTTCCGTTGATATTCTGGAACTGGCTAATGGCGCCGAAGTTAGAAATGCGAGAGGGCGGCATAGCAGGCGGCAATATAATGCCGTCGCAGGCTTGAAGTCTCGAAATCAAGCTATTGAATTACTTAAATTTTTTGAATCACGAAATGGGCCTTTATATGGATTTCGGTTTCGTGACCCATTAGATTATGAAGCCGAGTCTGTCTTGGGGATTGGCGATGGCGAGCGCGCAGAGTTTGCTCTAATTAAATATTACGGGAACTATATACGACGCATAACAAAACCCGTGGAAGGCACAGTTCGGGTGCGCGTTGATGATGTAGAAACGCCTGTCTCAATCGATTATTCAAACGGGCTTGTCCAATTTCAAATCGCCCCAGATGAAGGTGTAAACATTACTGCAAGTTTTGAATTTGATGTGCCTGTTCGCTTTGCAACAGAAGCCTTAGAAATTGTGCTCGATGACTTCGGCGCAACAGACATTCAAAATATCCCACTCATCGAAATTTTCCAACATGAGGAGGCGGCCAATGGATGAGGTCACTACATTTTGCTCCCTCTGGATTTTAGACTTTCCGACCCGTCCGAGCGTGTATCTCACCGATCATGATGATGTCATTCACTATGATAATCAGATCTATCATCCGCAAAATTCTGGCGTGGGCGGAGTCAGTGAAACCCGCACGGGCCTTGCCGTGGATAGCGGCGGCGTGCGTACAAAGCTAACGCTCCCAAATTTTTCTAGCGAGGAAATTCGCGGCGGGGTTTTGGACGGCGCACAGCTCTCTCAATATCAGCATGATTGGCGCAGCGGCGAGACGACACTTCTCTCCAAAGGCCGTATCGGAGACGTCAGTTTTTCAGACCAAGAGATTTCCGTCGAATGGCTCGGGCAATCGAGCCTTTTAGACCGTAGTACGGGGCGCGTCTTTTCTCGGCAATGCGATGCTAGTTTTGGTGACGAGAGATGCGGTTTGTCCCTGTCTGACTTCCCTGAAGGCACGATATGTCCGCGCAGCTTTCAGGCCTGCCGTGACCAATTTTCCAATAGCCTAAATTTTCGCGGCTTCCCATATTTACTGGGCGATGATGTCTTGCAAGCGGGGGTTCGTGATAGCGATACTCGCGATGGGTCGTCGCGCTACCGATGAGCGATGCTCAGACTCGCGCGGCTATTTTAGACTGCGCGGAAAGCTGGCTTGAGACGCCTTATCGTCATCAATCCAGTGTAAAAGGGGTCGGAACGGACTGTCTCGGCCTTATTCGCGGGATTTGGCGAGAATTATATGGCGCAGAACCAGAAAATCCGCCTGCCTATACGCCGGATTGGGCGGAAGTCACGGGTGAGGAAACCCTACGCGATGCGGCGATGCGGTGGTTGGAGCCAATAGATACGCCGCAAGCCGGAGATGTTCTCTTATTCCGTATGGCGCCCAATGCGCCGTGCAAACATCTCGCGATTTTATCCACGCCCGACCAAATCCTCCATGCTTATTGGGGGAAATCCGTCGTGCGGTCCAGTTTTGCCCC
>CAZNXP010000233.1:0-3591 GCA_964576955.1 uncultured Algimonas sp. | reverse complement strand
TAAATAGATAAACCCGCTGTCACCACAAGGTGATACACCTGTGACTGTCATAATTCCGCCAAAATGCTATGAAAAACATGAGGTTAATTCGTTAACGCGCGTTAACCAAAATGTTGAATTTTTAATCGAACCGATATGTTCTGGTAAGCGTATATCGTTCAGTAAGCAGTCATATTAACTATGAAAGGACACCCCCATGTCCCAGTTGAAAACAGCCCCTGTGAATATGTTCACAACTTTGCGCCCGCGCATTTATGTCGGGCCATTGCTGCAGGATATTAAAGCTGTCCAAGCCTCTATCTTGCGGTTTGGCTTGCTCTCCCCCATCATCGTCTCGCGCTCCGAAGGCAAGCTTGTCATCCTGGATGGGCGCAAGCGTTTGGCCGCCATTCGCCGCTTAGAGTTTATGGGACGCCTTCCCCGCTCCCTCGTCAATATTCCTTATATCGAAGTCGAACATGCAAGAGAGGCCATCTCTGACGCCCCGCAGCTCATGTCTAACCGCGATCTCTTCACAACGGTGACGCGAATGTTTAAGACGGGCCAAGACGTCGGCCAAATCGCGGCGCAGCTTTATTTGAGCCGTAAATGCATCAAACAAGTCCTGACCTTAACGCGCCTGTCTGCGCGGCTAAGACGCGCCTTCTTTGACCGCGTCATCGATTTCAACCGCGCAACAGCCTATGCCGCGCTACCCAAACATACGGTGCAAGACCGCATCTTTATGGCGCTAGGTCCTTTTGCGAAAGCTGGCGCTATATTAGAATATGCCGCCGCGCCGCGCGAACTCGAACCCGCACTAGGCCTCGCCGCTTAGTCGGTTTCGCCTTTTAACGGCCTTGCCAAAAGTTCTGCCATCGCGCCAGCGGGGGAAATTTCTCCGCTGAGCACGCGGTTGACCGCAACACAAATTGGCATCTCCACGCCGTGTTTTTCGGCGAGCCTCACAAGAGCGGGGGCTGTGGCCACGCCCTCGGTCACAGAATTTCGGGACGATAAAATCGCCTCCAAACTTTCCCCTTCACCGAGGCGCATCCCGCAGGACATATTACGTGATTGGGGGGAACTGCATGTCAGGACCAAATCTCCTAACCCGCAAAGGCCAGATAAAGTTTCATTGCGGGCGCCCAAGGCCGCGCCGAGACGGTTCATCTCCGCAAAGCCTCGCGCGATGAGCGCCGCATGGGCGCTTTTACCGAGCCTCATGCCCAGCAACATCCCGCAGCCAATCGCCAGCACATTTTTAACGGCCCCGCCAACTTCCGCGCCAATCATATCATCCGTCGTATAGGGACGAAACGTCGGCCCTTGAATCAGCGGCGCCAGCGCGTTCACCGCTTCCAAATCATCGCCCGCCAGCGTCACCGCTGTTGGTAGGCCTTTGACCACATCGCGCGCGAAACTCGGGCCGGATAAAACAAAGCGGCCCGCGCCGGGCACGGTCTCGCCAAGAACCTCATTCATGAAATCGAGTGTCGAAATTTCGATACCCTTTGAACACAGCACAATCGGAAGGCCGTCAGGAATATAGGGCGCAAAACGCTCTAGCTGAGCGCGTGTATATTGAGCTGGGATGACAGAGAGGCATATATCAGCTTTGGCAAAATCGGGGCGCTCTGCCGTGGCTGTAATACCCGCATGTAAGGGGGCGTCCGCCAGATATCGCGCATTCTCTCGCGATGTATTAATCGCCTGCGCTTGCTCAGCATCCCGCATCCAGAGTGTCACAGTGTGACCATTGGCCGCCAAGAGCTGGGCCAGTGCCGTGCCCCATGACCCAGCGCCTAGGACAATAGCATTTACAGAATTTGAGGAGGCGCTCATTAATTCAACTTCTTTTTGGCGACATCGTCATCGGGCACAAAAATATCTGGCAAGGGATGCGCCGCGATACCTTCTTCTTTGAGGCCTTCGGATTCTTCGGGCGTGGTCAAACCATATATCCCTCGCTCGGGCTTTTCCCCATAATGTATAGCGCGGGCTTCTTCGGCGAAGTTCTTCCCCACATTCTCGCAATTTTTTCCAATTTCAGTCCGAATTTTCGCCGCCATTGCCGTCATAGCTTTGGCGGCCTCAGCCGCGCGCGCTTCTTTCTTTCGGGCGGTTTTGACCGCAGGTGCCATAATCGCTTTTTCGACAGAGCTCGTCCCGCAAATAGAGCAACAGAGTAGTCCGGACTTCGCCTGCTCGTCATAATCCGCCGAGCTGGAGAACCAACCTTCAAATTCATGCTCAAATTCGCAAATCAAATCATAGCGTATCATGAGGCCATGCCTCGCCAAGCGGGGATACGGCGGCGCGCATTGGCCACTTGCGTCTTATCAATCTCCGCGCAGATAAAGCCGGGTTCATCACCTTCAAGCTGTGCTGCGACCTCGCCCCAGGGCGCTATAATCATGGACCGTCCCCAGGTCTTTCGGCCATCTTCATGATGTCCGCCCTGTGCGGGGGCGATAATATAAGCGCCTGTCTCAATCGCACGGGCGCGCAATAGCGTTTCCCAATGCGCCTTACCGGTCGAAACCGTAAAGGCCGCAGGGACCGAAATCATATCAGCTTCAGCCCCAGCGTAATGTCCGAAAAGAGACGGAAAACGCAGATCATAACAAATCGTCATGCCCAGACGATGGGTGTCGACATTTACGCTGACAGGCGCATCGCCCGCTTCATAGCTATCCGCTTCGCGGTAGGTCTCGCCTTTGGGCAGGGCGGCTTCAAATAGATGAATTTTATCATACTCTGCCTGCAAACTGCCGTCAGGCGCAAAGAGGCAGCAGCGGTTCGCAATCTTGCCGTCGGCGCGCAATATGGCCAGCGACCCAATCAGGAGGTGGATAGACAGCTCTGACGCGAGGTCCGAGAACGCCGCAACGCCTGCATCCTCTTCCATCGTCTTTACGCCTTCCCGCAAAGCCAGCGGGTCACGTTGCAATAAATGCGTCATTTCGGGCGTGGCGATAAATCGCGCACCTTCCGTGGCTGCCGCGCGCACGAGTTCTGACGCCGCCGCAATATTTGCGGCGACATCTACGCCTGAGCGCATTTGTATGACGGCAGCCTTCAAAGTTTAGCGGCCGAGTAAAGGATCGAGACCGCCTGCCCTCTCCAAAGCAAAAATATCGTCACACCCGCCAATATGTTTTCCGTCAATGAAGATTTGCGGAAACGTATTGCGGCCAGAGCGGTCGTTCATTTCTTTACGCTTCTTCCGGTCCATCGCGGCGGGGATATCGATAATCTCGACACCCTTATTTTTCAGCAATGATTTTGCCCGAATACAAAAGGGGCAAAATGCCTTTGTATACATTTCAACTTTAGCCATGAGATATCCATTCTTAATAAGCTCTGTTGACCCCTATGTAGGGAGCGTCGCAGCTTTTGCCACGCGCGCGAGGCAAATTCCATCCACCTGTGCGGCTCCAGCGCGTTTTAAAACCTTCGCGCAGGCCTCTAGGGTCGCTCCAGTTGTATAGACATCATCAATTAACACGAGATGACGGCCCTTTATGCGCTCTTCTTGTTTCACCGAAAAGGCCCCTCGGACATTCTCAATGCGGGCCCGCGCATTAAACCCGCCTTGGCTTTGCGTGC
>CAZNXP010000232.1:0-3599 GCA_964576955.1 uncultured Algimonas sp. | reverse complement strand
GACTTCCACCTTTGGCAAGGGCGCCAGCGCTATGGCGCCCTCGGCGCTTGCAACTTCGGCATTTCCAAAGACGCCCACAGCTGCGATTGGCAGCGAATAACCGAGTAACAAAGCGCATGCCGCCAGCAATATATGTTTGCTCCTTGAGGGCAGGGCGACGGGTGTGCGGCGATTCGGATGTACGTTAGGCATAACTCTATCTAGGAGTGTTTGCCTTCAGGGACAAATGCTTAGGGAATGAAGCTAATATTTTTCCGCTTGCTCAACTAAAAGACGGTCATATTGCGAGGTTTTTAAGACGTCGATTGCCTTGTGAAGCTGATAATCCTCGTCTTCAGGGAAGGTGTCCGGCGGATAGATGATATCCTCATATTTCTCTTCATAATCCGTCTCATCAGGATTTATGAGGAAGTTCCGAAGGGAGTCTTCGCGAAAGCGCTTTCTTATTTCACCTTTATCCTCAAGCGCAGAAACGAATAAATCTGGCTGGATTCCGCGGCCCTGAATCGATTGGCCGGATGGCGTGTAATAACGCTGGGTCGTTAAGCGTAGGGCGCCGCCGTCTAGTCCAAGCGGTATGACGGATTGCACGGACCCTTTGCCGAAGCTCCGGCGGCCAATGACAACTGCCCGTCCGCGGTCTTGCAAAGCGCCCGCGACGATTTCTGCGGCAGAGGCAGAACCTGGGCTCATCAATACGACAATTTTAGCATCGGGATAGAGCTCGCCTGCTTCGGCATTATAGCGTTCATTGTCACTGGCGTCTCGGCCCCGTGCGGAGAGCACCTCGCCGCCATCAAGGAATAGACCGGAAATGCTGACAGATTGCGTAAGAAGACCCCCACGATTGCCCCGTAGGTCGATAACTAATTTGTCTAACTTACCCAGTTGCGAATTCAGGTCGGCTAAGGCTCGTTCGGTATCATAGGTCACTTTGTCATTATTGAAGGTTTCAATTTGAAGGTAACCGACACCTTTTTCGACCCGGTGCCGAATGGCGCGTCCTCTGACGGTATCGCGAACAACCACGATATCGCGTGAGGACTGATTAGGGGATAAGACAGTGACGGTAACAGGCTCACCTTTAAGGCCGCGCATTCCGCTGACAGCCTCATCTAATGATTTTCCGCGAATGTCATTGCCATCAACGGCGGTAATAAAGTCACCACTGCGGATACCGGCTCCATAGGCTGGACCATCCTCAATAGCGTGATTTACCTTTACAAGTCCGCCTTCGGACTGAATTTCTATGCCCAATCCGCCATATTCGCGGCGCACGGCTTCCCGTTGTTCTGTAAAGGTCACGGGCGGGACATAAGTTGAATGCGGGTCCAGCGCATGCAGGGCGCCGTTCAATGCATTTTCAATCAAAGACTCCATTTCGACATCTTCAACATATTCATCTTGAACGAGGGCGAGCACGTCAGCAAAGATGTTCATCTGGTCATAAATAGCGTCAGGATTTTTATCAACAGCAATGGCAGACAGAGGCAAAGTTGCAGCCAGCGCTAAGGCGCCTAACTTAGTCATATTCCAGAGTGATCGGCGCATGAATTAGCCCTGAGCTTCAGCGAGTTTCTTGGCGTAATCCCCGGATTTTAACAAGGCAATAGCCTGCTGTAATTGATAATCATCGGAGACTTCGAAATCTTCGGATGGGTAGTCAATGATGACCTCTTCCGGTGTGTCTTCTTCGCTCTCTGTCTCTTCATTTTCATTCGCGATTGCATTGGGCAAGCTCGCTTCTGAGAAACGCTCTTTGTCTTCGCCGTCATCGGGAATGGCTGAGATGAAAATGTCCGGCGTAATACCGCTGGCCTGAATGCTACGCCCATTAGGCGTGTAGTAGCGCTGTGTTGTAATTTTCAACGCGCCGTCCCGGCCACCTCGCAAGGGTATGACATCTTGGACCGACCCTTTACCGAATGTTGTCATGCCGATGATTAAGGCGCGGCCTTTATCTTGCAGGGCGCCTGCAACGATTTCAGAGGCAGAGGCAGAGGCTCCGTCGACCAAAACGATCAGCGGTACATTTTTAGCCATTTGGCCTTTCTGGGCATTGTAAACATTCACATCATTAGCGCGGCGGCCGCGTGTGGAAACAACTTCGCCCCCGTCCAAGAAGACAGAAGAGACTTCTACGGATTGGGTAAGCAGGCCGCCAGGATTGCCGCGAAGGTCAAGGATCATGCCGGGTAGGCGCCCGCCGTTCTCGACTTGCAAATCACTAATGGCGCCCCGTAATCCATCGGCAGCTTTCTCATTGAATTGGGCAATGCGAGCATAGCCAAAACCGTCCTTTAACTCGAATTTGACCGTTTGGCGTTTGATGACTTCTCGCGTGATATCTAGATAGATGGGGTCTTCACCCTCGCGTATGATTGTGATGTTGATGGGCTCACCCGGTTTACCGCGCATTTGATCAACCGCTTCTGTGAGCGTTGACCCAATTATAGACTTGCCTTCGATTTCCGTAATAAAATCGCCAGCCTTCACGCCTGCGCGTTTTGCAGGGGTGTCGTCAATCGGTGCGATGACTTTGACGAAACCGTCTTCCATTGTCACTTCCATGCCAAGGCCGCCATATTCCCCTTTATTATTCGCCCGAAGATCTTTGAAAGACTTTGGGCTGATATAGGACGAATGCGGATCTAGGGATTGCAACATGCCGTTCATGGCATCTTCAATGAGCGCGCTGTCGTCGACTTCGACAACATATTGGCTGCGGACACGAGCAAGCACATCGGCAAAGAGCTCTAACTGCTCAAAGGTTTCATCATAAGCGGGACGCTCGACAGCAACAGCGGATTGTTGCGTTGTCGAAAAGGCGAAAAGAGCGAGAGCGGCGACGCTTCCGAGGGCTGGCAAGACAAGTTTCACAAATGATCTCCAATATTAGACCTTAGACTTAGCTATCTGCGACGCGCTTTGCCAGTCAAATCACTGCGATTAATAAGTGAAGTTAAGTGAACTTACCCTGATTTAACGTCTGAAGCGCCCAGCCAAGGCTTTGGATCGACCGGAGAGCCGTTCTTTCGCAGTTCAATGTATAGTTCTGCCCCTGTTTGACTCGGGAGTTTGCCTACGGGTTCACCGCGTTGGATTGTATCGCCTGCATCAACAAAAAGCTCATTAAGGCCCGTCAAAAGCACGAAATACCCATCCCCGACGTTTAAAATAATGACATTCTCATAATTTTTGAACGGGCCAGAAAATTCAATCCGCCCAGCATAAGGGGCAATGACCTGACCTGCAGATCGTCCCGCATAGGTTATACCTTTCTCGCCCCGTCCATAGCGTTTGAGCAGGCGGCCAGAAACAGGCTGTAACATGCCGCCTTTTGCTTCAGCGAAACGTTTTGTGCCTTTTGGGAGGACGAGTTTTTTTGCTGGCTTTGCCCCTGGTTTTTTGCGGGGCACAATTGCAGCCGCCTCGCGCTCTAATTTCGCGATGAGTTCGATTAAGGTTTTCGACTCTGCCGCTAAGCGGTCCGCTTCGGCTGCGGCGGCTTTTTTCTCATCGGCTAATTTGGCTTCTAATTTTGATTTGGTGGATAGGCCCGCATTCACCTGATTGAGTTCGGATTTCAGTTTCGCGCG
>CAZNXP010000231.1:0-3643 GCA_964576955.1 uncultured Algimonas sp. | reverse complement strand
CCTAACCGATAGACGAAGGGACCGCATCAGTCAGTGTGGAGCGCGATATATAGGCAGCTTTCGCAGCATGCAAGTGGCTTTCGCGCAAAATCTCAGTCTAAAACAGGCGCAAGGTCAAGAAGATGGAAGTCTATCGTGGACCGCCCCTGCCCAAGGTTCGGCTTTAACTGTCCAATGGCATGAAATCGCTTGGACCCAGCCGTCAAAAGCGCCTCATCAAGACAAGATTCGCTCGCCCGAAAACAAATTCCGCTGAGATAGCGGCCGTCACCATCAGAGACAGTAAAGCGGACATGGTCGCCTTTTGTCCGTTTCGCGAATGTGACGGCAAGGTTTGGAAAGGCAAACACGGGTTGCGGGTTTCCGGCCCCATAGGGTCCGACCTTATCAATACTCTCCATAAGGTTCGTATTTACGGCCGAAAGCGACAACACAAAATCCAGTTTCGTCGAATCATTTTGCATGGCCGTCTCAACGTCTTTCGTGAGCCGATCTTTCATGAAGTCGCAAAAAGGTTCAATTTGGTCAGGGCTCATGGTCAATCCCCCTGCCATTTCATGACCTCCGCCAGAAAGGAGAAGCCCTTCCGCTTTAGCCGCTGCCAGAGCGCCGCCTAAATCAACAGATGAAATCGAGCGACCCGACCCCTTAGCGACAGGCGGCTCGGCCAAGGTGTCTATCCCAATCACAATGGAGGGCCTGCGGAATCGGTCTTTGAGACGCCCCGCGACAATACCGATTATCCCCGGGTGCCAATCGGGCATAGCAACAATTATCACAGGCTCCTCGGCTTGCGTTTGCGCGGCCTCTAAAGCTTCAGACAATATCTTATCCTGCATATTGCGCCGCTGCAGATTGACTCGGTCCAGCTCAGCCGCATGTGCATAGGCGGTCTGAGCATTTTCCGTTGAGAGTAATTCCGCGCCCATATCAGCTCGGCCAATCCGTCCTCCTGCATTGATACGCGGGCCTAGAACAAATCCCGCATGATAGGTCGTGAAAGGCGGAACAGCCTTCGCAACATCGGCGAGTGCTCGGACGCCAATATTTTGATTAGACGAAAGTACCTTCAGACCCTGCCGGACAAAAGCGCGGTTGAGCCCTCGCAATGGAACGACATCGCAAATCGTCCCTAATGCCGTCAGGCCCAATAAGCTCTTTAGATCAATATCGGGCGGATTGCCGCGCGCGCGGGCTTCTCTTTGAAGCGCAACGAGCAGCATAAATGTTACGCCAGCTGCCGCCAAATGCCCCTGCCCTGATGTGTCATCCTGCCGATTGGGGTTGACGAGTGCTAGCGCTGGCGGTGGCGTATGGTCCATCAAATGATGGTCTATGACGATAAGGGGTAGTCCAATCTTATCCGCATGTCGCAACGCATCATAGGCGGCTGCGCCGCAATCCAAAGTCACAATAAGGTCGACAGACTCGGATTTTAATTGGTCAAATGCGGCCTCAGAAGGTCCATAGCCTTCCTTTACTCGGTCCGGGACATAGAGACCAAACTCATAACCAAGGGCTCGCCCCCAGCGGATGAGCTGGGCGGCGGAGGTTCCGCCGTCTACATCATAATCAGAGAAAAGCGTTATGCGCTTCCCTTCCGCAATATAATCAAGGATGAGTTTGGCAGCCTTATCGACATCTACCAAATCCGACGGGTTTGGCAGACTAGTCTTTAGCCTAGGCGACAAGAATGCCTGAACTGACTCGGGCTCGACATTCCGTCCAGATAGGAGCGCCGCCTCCAAAAGCGGCAAGCCAGTCTTGGACGCATAGCTTTCTAATGCTTCTGGATTATGTCGATAGGTCCATTTTCGGCCGCAAATAGAGCGCGTGACACCAAGGCATAATTTATCGCTCATTCGGCGGCGACGGAATCAGATTGCATAAGGAGTTTGAGGTTTCTCGCGGCTTGCCGGATGCGCTGCTCATTTTCGACAAGTGCCATGCGGACATAGCCTTCACCATTTTCTCCGAACCCAACACCCGGAGAGACAGCGACGCTGGCTTCTTTCATAAGTAATTTTGAAAAATTAACGGACCCCAAATGGGCGAATTTTCGCGGTAGCGGTGCCCATGCAAACATAGAGGCATCAGGCGATGGAATATTCCATCCCGCCCGTCCGAAACTTTCAACCAAGACATTTCGGCGCTTGCGGTAAATTTCGCGGGCCTCATCAATACAGTCTTGCGGACCATCAAGGGCTGCACATGCCGCGACTTGTATGGGGGTGAACGCCCCATAATCTAAATAGGATTTCACCCGCGTCAGCGCTGCAATCAAACGCCTATTGCCAACGGCAAAACCCATTCGCCACCCTGCCATCGAATAGGTCTTGGACAAGGAAATCGTCTCAATCGCCATAATCTCTTCGGGATCAATGAACTCAAAAATCGAAGGCGGCGCTTCGCCAAAATAAATTTCGGAATAAGCCAAGTCTGACAACAGGATAATATCATGCGCCTTCGCAATGGCGACAATCTCATCATAGAAAGAGCGGTCCGCCGTCATGCCTGTGGGGTTGGACGGGAAACACACGACAATCGCCATGGGTGGTTTTTCAGCCTTGTCCAATGCAGCTTTAACGCCCGCCAAATATTCCTCTGCCGTAATGGCTGGAATGCCCTGAATTTTAGCGCCTGCAATCACAAAGCCATAAGCATGAAGTGGATAGGATGGATCCGGTGCATAAATAATATCGCCGGGCGCCGTGATGGCCTGAGCGAGGTTTGCAAAGCCTTCTTTTGACCCAAGAGTCGCTATGACTTGATCTTCGGGGTCGAGCGCAACACCGAACCGCCTATCATAATATCGCGAGCAGGCTGCCCGCAGTCCCTTTATTCCCCGCGATGCGGAATAGCCAGTCACCCGAGGCTTCTGAACCGTCTCGATAAGCTTATCGATTACATGTTGAGGTGTCGGAAGGTCGGGATTGCCAAAGCCAAAATCAATAATATCTTGGCCATCGGCCCGAAGCTGCGCTTTTAACTTATTAACCTCAGCGAAGACATAAGGCGGAAGGCGCTTTATTCTGTAAAATTCATCCGTCGAAATTTCGGGATTTGTCTGCATGACAGCGTGTCCTGTTCCCGAATTAACGGCGGCGAGGTTTATATTTAGGGAATCCCTCTACGGGACCAGACGCGGGGTCATCTTTTTTATAGGCTTGAGCTTTCGCTTTCAGCGCTTCAAATCTGGCATCCCCTTCAGTCTCACTTAAAGATGGCTCCACACCAAGGGCATTCTTTTGTAATTCTTGCAAGACGCGAACGTCCTTATCCCATTCCCGAGCTGAGCGCACATCCGTCGGAACTTCAGGCGCATCATCTACGCTAGGAAAACTTGGGTCTATATTGGCCGCGTCTTCGCTAAACTCCGGTGTCTTCACAAAATCAAATTTCGGCACACTGACCGTTTGGCAGGCCGAAAGCGTAATAGCCGCTGACAGGCCGATGACGAGTCGTTTTATAAGCACTCTATTTTCCATGACCCCTATATGCGCCAAAATTGCGCGGCGGTCATCCTAATAATCGCTCATAATTCAGTGAAACCTAAGGAAAGACTCCAACATGCTGAAGTCCTAATGTCTCATCCCAGCCCTGTGTGGCATTATAATTTTGAATCGCCTGACCAGAGCTGCCC
>CAZNXP010000230.1:0-3649 GCA_964576955.1 uncultured Algimonas sp. | reverse complement strand
GTCATGGGGTTGTCCTCACTAAAATTCATTATGTTCTATCTTTGTTCTATATAAACGAGAACAAATAGTAAACATACTGTGGATATCAAAGCTGTGGATATTAAGATTCGCGAACGATCGGGATTCAGATAAATCTTAAGAACTCCTTAAAATTAGGACCTTCAAACCGAAAAAATGCGTAAAATTGGCCGATTTAAGAGTTTTTCAAGACTCACTTGCTAAACACCCACAACCAAAATTTGAATTGGAGAGACCGATGTCACATCGTAAAGTTCTATTTTCAGCCTTGCTCATCTCGTCGGTGACTCTGTCTGGTTGTTCGCCTATTTGGACAAAAATAGGGGATTTATCCTATAGTATGGCTGAGTTCACAAAGCCTGCTGCCCTTAGAGGTCTCTCAACCGAAACTGACGTGGATTTCGCCGAGGCATCTCTTCCAGACGATGGCGTTTACAAAACACCTGTTGGCGAATATATTCCAACAGAAGTGACCTTTGACGAAAACGGCACAGCGATTGTCGACACATCGCAACATCCTTGTCCTGAAGGCACATACTTAAACGAAGAAAATGCCTGCATGTTCCTCGAAACAGAAACATTTGAGTTTGACGACACGTTCTCAGCCAGTTTCGATCAACCCATTGAGACAGGTCCTGTGCCCTGCCCTGATGACACTTATCTAACAGAAGAGAACACCTGTACTTATTTTGAAACAGAAACATTTGATTTCGCGGATGAGCTTCAAACCAATGTGTCTCTGCCCATCGATACAGGCCCTGTTCCTTGTCCAGATGGAACATATCTAACGGCAGAAGATACGTGTGCATATTTGGACAATGAGGAATTTGACTTTGCAGCAAATCTCGACGTTCAAAATCCGTCATTCTCGGACGTTGAATATGTAGAAGAAGCTAAGGTCGTCGTTCCAACGAACATTTTGCAAGATTTCGCAGCAGCACAAAATGTTGAATGTCCAGAAGGCTTCAAACCAGATTCTAAGAATAGCTGCATTTATTTAGGTGCTGAGCTAACAATTAAATAAGTCTAACTTGCTCGGGCGCTCAATTTAAAGACTTTGCGTGAGCGGTAAAAAGCCGCTCACGACCTATATTGTCAAAGACGCCTGCGTAAAATGTAAGCACATGACCTGTGTTGACGTTTGCCCAACGGATTGTTTCCATGAGGGCGAGAACATGTTGGTCATAAATCCAGACCCTTGCATTGATTGCGGGGTCTGCATTCCCGAATGCCCCGTAGATGCGATCACCGAAGATTTCAATGATGATCCAGATGGCAAATGGCTCGCGATTAATCTCAAATACTCAAAACTCTGGCCTCAGATAACAAAGAGTCGCGACGCCCCTGCAGATGCCGAAAAATATGAAAGCGAAACTGGTAAGTTTGAAAAATACTTCAGTGAAGCCCCAGGGAAAGGCGACATGTAGTTAGATTCTAATGGCTGTCCGCTCTCGACTCCGTCTTGCCAGCGTCTCATAACGCCTCAATGACTCACTCTACTTTCACGCCGCGCACGGCGACCGCTATTATTATTGCCAATATGGTTGGTGTCGGCGTATTCACTACGCTTGGCCTGCAACTGGTTGAAATTCACAGCTTATTTGCCGTGATGATGCTCTGGGTTATTGGCGGAATAGCCGCACTCTGCGGAGCGCTGTCTTATGCAGAGCTTGGCGCGTCCCTGCCCCGCTCTGGCGGAGAATATAATTTCCTGAGCGAAGCCTATCACCCTGCGGCCGGATTTGTTTCTGGTTGGGTGAGTGCCACCATCGGATTTGCCGCCCCGACAGCGGCGGTGGCCATTGCCTTTGCGAAATATTCCGGTGCCATTCTCCCCTTTGAATTAGGCGAGGATAGTAAGAAGATAATTGCCTGCAGCCTCGTCATTATTCTGGCCTTTCTTCATGCCTTTTCCAGACGTGTCTCGGGCCAGACGCAAACCATATTTACTGCGATTAAGCTCATCCTGATTGCCGCCTTTATCGTCGCAGCTTTTACCTTAACCAAAGCGCCGCAACCGCTGGACCTCATGCCAACTCAAAAAGATGTCGGCGTCATGACAGCGACATCTTATGGTGTGGCGCTAATTTATGCGTCGTTTGCTTATACGGGATGGAATGCGGCCACTTATATTTCTGGCGAGATGGCTAATCCGCAAAAGGATCTGCCGCGCGTTCTGCTGACAGGCACAGCTCTTGTAACCGTGCTCTATGTTATTCTTAATCTGGCCTTCCTTTACGCCGCCCCCGTCGAGGCTTTGAGAGATCAAGTCGAAATTGGCTATATCGCAGCCGACCGAATTTTTGGCGACACGGGCGGGCGCATTGTTGGGGGAATGCTCGCGCTTCTTCTCATCTCGACAGTCAGTGCCATGACTCTTGCCGGTCCGCGCGCCCTGCAAGCCGTCGGCCAGGATTATACCGTCATGAGCTGGCTTGCGAAAAGCACAAAGGACGACGTGCCTTGGTTTGCGATTGCCTTTCAATCCGGGATTGCTGTTCTCTTCATCCTGACATCTTCATTTAAGACGATATTAGTGTTTGCTGGCTCGATGTTGGCCTTTAATAGCTTACTTGCGATTTTCGGCCTCTTTTTATTGCGCTGGCGGCAACCCGATTTGCCGCGCCCCTATAAGACATGGGGCTATCCCTTTGTGCCGCTGATTTATCTCATCATCACGGCCGTGACTGTTATCTTTGTGGTGATTGACAGTCCGAAAGCAGCCTTAGGCGGACTCGGACTTATCGTGCTCGGTTTACTCGTTTGGGCTTTATCTGAACGCTTCGACCGGCGGCGGCGTCCAGGGAACAACTAAGCCATCATGGACCGTCAAAACACGGTCAAAGAAAGGCACAAGGTTCATATTATGCGTGGCGATGAGCGCCGCAACGCCCTCTGTCCGCGTCAAGTTCAGCAAGCTATGGAAAACGGACCCAGAGGTCGCCGGGTCGAGGTTTCCCGTGGGTTCATCTCCCAGCAAAATTTGAGGGCGATTTGCGAGGGCCCGCGCAATGGCAACGCGTTGTTGTTCCCCGCCTGACATTTGGCTGGGCCGGTGGGTTAGGCGTTCTGCAAGGCCCATATTGGACAGCAGGCGCGCGGCTTCTTTTTCGGCTTGTCCACCAGAAATACCTGCAATCATTTGCGGGATGGCAACATTTTCGAGGGCAGTAAATTCCTTCTGCAAATGATGGAATTGATAGACAATACCCACGCTCTCACGGCGGATACGTGTGCGTTCATCATCCGAGAGTTTCAGACATTCGCGGCCCTTGATAAAGACCTCGCCTTCATTGGGTGTTTCGAGCAGACCTGCCGCATGAAGCAGCGTTGATTTTCCGGATCCCGACGGTCCAACGAGGCCCACCATTTCGCCGGGATAAATATCAATATCTGCACCTGCCATAACGGTCAAAACACCGCCGCCCGACGGATAAGAGCGGTGGAGGTTGCGAACAGAGAGAACAGGACGAGCTGGGTTCATTTATTCATACCTCAACGCGTCAACAGGGTCGATTTTGGAAGCTGATAGAGCCGGCAGAAGTGTCGCTAGAGCGGAGATTAAGAAGCCCCAAAAGGCTACGCCAAAGACCTCGGCCCAAACAATTTTAACCGGAATGCCGCCCGCTAA
>CAZNXP010000229.1:0-3663 GCA_964576955.1 uncultured Algimonas sp. | reverse complement strand
TCAGCGATTTCAGCGAGCTACGAACTTTCATGGCGGTGCTTTCATCAAATAGGTTAAATTCGAAGGCGGCGTATAGGGGGGGTTCGGCGAGCTGTCAACGCGTGAAGTGAGGACTCATGAGACTCGACTTCACTGCTTAAAATCCTAACGCGCGTTAACCATCTTATCAGGATTGTCACAATCAGCCATCTATCGGATGTTCATAAAACTTGTTATAAGGAAACTTATGAAATCCGCATTGCTCATTACCGCCGCTTTTTTGCTGACCTCTTGCGCAAGCGCGCCTGTCGCTGAGGCCGCGCCGACACCGCAGCCCACCGTCGTCGCGGCTGTGGCCAAAAAAGAACTGACCCAAGAGCAGCGCTTTGACGCTTGGAAGGTCGATTTTATGGACCGCGCCATTGCGAAAAATTACGCGCCAGAGCTCGTGCGCTCCGTCATTTCGCCGGCTGTCATCAATCCCTTGGCGCTTGAGCGCGATGCCAATCAGCCCGAGTTCACCAAACCCGTTTGGTCCTATGTCGACGGCGCGGCCAGTAACGCCCGTATTGACGGCGGGCGCAATAAGATGACGGAAGTGGACCCTGTCCTAGACATAATTGAGAGCCGCTACCAAATCCCCCGCGAAGTCCTCACCGCGATTTGGGGGCTTGAGACAAGCTATGGCCGCATTCTCGGCAAACATGATATTGTCGATTCCCTCTCGACATTTGCCTTTGAAGGCCGCCGCAAGACATTTGGCGAAACACAGCTCTTTGCCCTGCTCGACTTGCTCACCTCTGGAGAGGTACGCCGCGAACAGCTTGTCGGTGCCTGGGCGGGCGCTATGGGCATGACGCAATTCATCCCAACAACCTTTCGAGACTATGCGGTCGATTTAAACGGCAATGGCAATAAAGACCTCTGGACCGACCCAGGCGACGCGCTCGCCAGCGCCGCCAATTATATTTCCCGCTCTGGCTGGCGCGCAGGCGAGCCCGTGATGGCGGAAGTCAAGCTGCCAGTGACCTTTGATTATTCTGTCACGGACGGGTCAAAAAAATCCGTCAATGATTGGACGGCCTTAGGCGTACAACCCATTTCAGGACAAAGATGGAGCTCCGCCGCAGGGTTTTTAGAAGCCAAATTAATCGCGCCCGGCGGCGCAAAAGGTCCGAAATTTCTGACGTTCAAGAATTTCGATGTGCTGAAACGCTATAATAACTCAACCAGCTACGTCATGGGCATCAGCATTCTCGCCGATGCATTGGCCCGAAAACCCGGCATTCAGCAAGATTGGCCGCGCGGTGATAAGTTACTTTCTTTCAATGATAAAAAGGCTTTGCAGCAGCGCCTAACGGATTTAGGCTATTCAACAGGGGGAGTAGATGGCCGTATTGGCCCCAATAGCCGCCGTGCAATTCGGGCTTGGCAAGCTGCGAATGGCCTGACGGCAGATGGATATATGGAGCAACGTTTATTCAAACGATTGATGACACAATGAAAAAAATCTTACTTACAACAGCCCTTTTAACCCTCACCTCGCCCGCTTTCGCGGCGGACGGAAAAGCCGTATATGGGACTTGGTTGACCGAGAGCGGCTCGGCTCATGTCGAAATCGTGGACTGCGGCGATGGTACGCCATGCGGGACGGTCACTCATTTAACCAATCCTGATTCAGCGGGAAAATTGGATACAAATAACCCGGATCCAGAGCTCGCGAAAAAAACCATTGTTGGCTCTCGTATGCTCTGGGGCTTTAAAGCAAAGTCGGACAAATGGTCGAGTGGCCGCATTTATGACGCCGAAAGCGGCAAAGATTATAAGTCCAAAATCAAGCTCTTGGACGACGGAACTTTGGAAGTAAAAGGCTGCGTCAGCATTGCCTGTAAGACCCAAATTTGGACAGCTGTCGCGGCGAACTAAAGCTGTTTTGCTCTAGCCAAGACGGTCTTGGGTTTGAGATAGAGGCTTAAGTGAACCAATCGCTAAAACCCTAGACTTAGGCTTGGGTTTCCTGGGCGCTTTTACAAGCGCCTCTTCATCTTGCGTTTGCGCCTCTCCCCAAAACTCCCGAACGGTTTTCA
Source organism: uncultured Algimonas sp. (assembly GCA_964576955.1). GTDB lineage: Bacteria > Pseudomonadota > Alphaproteobacteria > Caulobacterales > Maricaulaceae > Litorimonas. Next base: position 1,597 of record CAZNXP010000229.1, on the reverse strand, counting down.
AATCCCGGGTCTTTCGGGCATCCCGAAAGAAAAACCCGATAATCTCATGAACCCAAACCCGCCGGCCCATTTTATAATACCAACTTTGGGCATGGCGGATTTTAGCATCGGGATAGGTCAAAAGCCTCCAAATCGCCTTAGGCCTAGATTGGAGGATGAACTCGATGAGTTTGACCCAAAGGAACACCCGCCAAGCTGGGAGAGGCGACGATAGAACTTGGTGCTTATAGTCCCATTTGGTTTGATCTTCTTGGATAACGCTTCGGTCTTCGGCCTCTTTAAAAAACGGTGTCCACCTGTGCGGCGTGACATAGACAGATTGTATCTGGTCTGGATCGTAAGCTAAAAGTTGCTTCAAGGTTCGCCAATAATCACGGTCCCTTTCTGCCTCAAAGCCCACAACCCAGGTCGCCATTGACAACATTTTATGCTGCCGCATGAGACGTATAGCTTCACGGTCTTTAGAGGTTGAACCGCCTTTTTGTATTTTCTTCAAAACAGCTTCATCGTAATTTTCCATTCCGAATAAAAAGCGTTCCACGCCCGCTTTTTTATAAAGATGAAGATGATCTTTATCGCGCACAATATCATCCGCGCGCGTTGAGCCGACCAATGTGACGTCAACCTTCTCGGCTATTAAGGCTTCCAGAAATTCTTTCCAGAGCCGTTTCGATGATGTGGGGTTTTCATCTGCAAAATTAAAAACCTCCACGCCATGGTTTCGCTGCAAATCGGCGATTTCTTTTGCAAATTTAACAGGATCCCGATGCCGCCATTTCGTCCAAAACCCGCGTTGGCCGCAATAATTGCAAGGATGCGGACAGCCTCGGGAAAATTGGACAACAACGGCTCTTTTCCGCCCCCAATAGGAGTAGTTTTTATGATCTATCAGCTCCCAGCCAATTCGGTACTCTTCCCAATTCGACATCATTTTCTGCGGAGCGGTTGACCGAACTGAATTATTACGCCGAAAAGCAATCCCATTAACAGTGCTCAATTTCCCACCCGTCTGCAAAAGCCCCATGAGCTGTCGGCAGGTTTCTTCGCCCTCACCGCGGACACAAATATCAAACTCTGGCTGAGAGCTCAGAATATCTTTCCAGTGATAGGTGGGAAAGACGCCGCCATATATGACCTTGAGATTGGCGACGACCTGTTTAGCGCGCTGCGCAATCTCGCTCGCGATAGGGTGAGCGGAGGTCGACCCCGAATGTCCCAAGAGGAGCGCATCAGGTGCATGGATTTTGATGTAATTTGTAATCTCGTCCATTTTCATCGGACCGAATTCACAATCCAAGAGAGTCACATCATGGCCGTCATCAATCAATGGACCGCCAATACTGAGCAGGCCGAGTGGCGGAAGATGGTCATCTGGAATGCGTGACCCGATGGCAGGATGTGGAGGATTGACGATCAGAATACGCATAAACCTATGCCTGAAAGCCCATTGTGACGATGTAAAGGTCGATTAAGGATTAAATTGTGACCTTATCGGTCCAAATTTAAGACGCCTCAATCACATCACGCGCCTGTTTTACCCGCACAACTGGCCAGAGGAGTTGCTCCGCGACGCTTGTATCTGGCAGATTTTCGACGC
>CAZNXP010000228.1:0-3683 GCA_964576955.1 uncultured Algimonas sp. | reverse complement strand
AATCCCAAAATGTATATTCACCGTCCTTGCCGTTAAATTGGTCGAACATATCGTAAAGACCAAGATGTAAAATGGCATTATAGGCGTCATGAGTTTCTTGGCGGTAGGCCGCATCGCCCCACCAACCACGCGGGTCATGGGTATCGCCAGCGCGAGGAATGACGTTGTAATCACCTGCGAGAACGAGCGGTTCTTCATAGGTCAAAAGCTCGGCCGCATGAACGCGGAGGCGGTTCATCCAATTCAGCTTATAGGCATATTTGGTTGTCTGGGCGCCGTCCTCTTCCACGGGATTACCATTGGGCAGATAGATTGAGGCGACACGTACCGCGCCGCGTTCGGTCGAGACAACAGCTTCAATATAGCGGGCTTGCTCATCGCTTTCATCACCGGGCAGGCCGCGGCGGATATCTTCGAGCGGGCGTTTAGAGAGTAGGGCAACGCCGTTATAACTCTTCTGGCCATGAGTTTCGATGTGATAGCCTAGCGCTTCAATTTCGAGGCGAGGGAAAGCGTCGTCCACAGTTTTAATTTCCTGCAAACAAGCGATGTCCGGTTGCTCCGCTTCTAACCAAGCCGTTACTGCATGGAGGCGAGCTTTGATAGAATTGACGTTCCAGGTTGCGATTTTCATATGTTGGCCAATGCTTGAATAATTTTTAGAGCAACGAAGGTGATGAAAAGCCAAAGCCAGATGTTCACGTTACTTCCTGATTTGGTTTCCGGAACAGGAACAGGATCAACGCCGCGTTTACGCAGGTGCATGCGGCGTTCCAACCAATCAATTTGTTCCGCGCGATATTGCCTTCGTTTATTGACCTGATCCCAACTCATGGTTTTGAACAAAGACGCAGCCAGTGAAGGCGAGAGTTTCATCGGCATTTTGTGAGGGGTGTTATAGTCTGGATGATCGTCGAAATATCCGTGGAAGCCCAACATGCTCTCCAGCAAAGCATTTTCGAAATCAACATAATCATCAATATCTAGCTGTCTGGCTTTGCGAAATAACACGTTCCATTCTTCCCGATCATTATACTGTTTTGGATCTCGTAGCATGGCCTTTAATGTTTCAATCAGCGGCTTAAAGGCTGGCTCGGCAAATTCGTTCAGCGTCACTGGCGCGTCAAAATTTGGCGTGGGTCCGAGAGAATAGCTCGTTTCGCTTTCGGGCTCTGGTTCTGGAATCAAATCGCCATAGGTTAGGCTCGGCTCGGCCGGTGTTTCGGTTTCAGAATTCGAAGCCTCTTGCTCTGGATTCGTTAGCTCTGGCGGCGTTTCTTCTGACGCGGATTGTTTGGCTTCCCACTCACGCTCTTCTGCGCGCCATTGTAAAATATTGAGGGCTTGGTCATGGGCGTCTCGGAGGCGCATAAAGCCTTCGGGGTCATCTTCGGGCCGCGTGAGCTTGAGTATTTTCGAATAGGCGCGCTTGACAGTTTTGCGGTCATTGGGCGGCGCATCTAGGCCCAATATCTCAAAATATTGTTGGTGGCTTGGCACGATTTAAAAAACGTCCATGCGGTCAATATCGTCAAGGAATTCTGTGACGGCTTGGCGCGCTAATTTGATGTCCGTATCATTCTGCTTTGTCAGAATATGTTCAAAGCGCACGAGATGATTTTCTATCGCGGCGCGAATGTCGCCTAAGTGATTTTCATAGGAGGCTTTCAAGCGGTTAATCACGGCGGCATTTTCCGCCACATCGCGGGGATGAATTTTCAGCTTTTCTAGTTCTTTCAGGCGGGCCTTAATTTCTGCTTGCGAGAGACTTCCGGGATTGCCTTCAAGAATGAGCTGTTTGGTTTCGCCCGTCGAAACAACCGTGACCAAAACTTCAAGAACGCCAGAAACATCATAGGTAAAACGGACTTGGAAATCTTGCGTTTTGTCTTTCTCCTTGGGGACTTTGAGGCTGAGCTGCCCCAGCGGAACATTATCCTCAACGCGTGGGCTTTCGCCTTGATAGATACGCAAAGTCACCTCGGTTTGTCCGGGATGTAGTGTGGAATAGGGCTCGACGCGCGATGCGGGGATAACCGTATTGCGCTCAATAATGGGCTGAAAATAACCGCCTTCATATTGACCCTGTCCAATTTGTTTGGCGACTTCGGTGCCCAGCGTAAAGGGACAGACGTCGGTCATGACAATGTCTTCCAACGCTTCGTGGCGGTCGAGCAGGCCAGATTGGACACCTGTTCCCAAAGCGATAACCTCATCTGGGTCTATGCTGTGTTCAGGGAATTTCTTGAGCAGTTTAGTGACCATCGACCTTATGACCGGCATTCGGGTTGCGCCGCCAACGAGGATGATACGTTCGATATCTGCGCTTTTTAGTCCCGCGTCGGAAATGGCACGCTGTAACGGCATACGCATCCGCGATTGGAGTTTCTGCGTCAGCTCTTCAAATGAAGTGCGGGTGACGGAGAGTTCTTCCTCTGTTTTGCCTTGAATATATTTGACGGTTACCTCGGTCTTTGTCGTCAAAGCCAGCTTGGCTTTATTGGCGAGGTCTCGCAGGCGGCCGAGATCTTTGGGTTTCATCTTCTCGCGAGATGTTTTTAGCTGTTCGATGAAATGATCTTCCAGCGCGGTCGTGAAATCTTCGCCGCCGAGAAAGGCATCGCCTGCGCTAGAGCGAACTTCCATAACGCCGTCAAATATTTCCAAGATGGAGACGTCAAATGTACCGCCGCCTAAGTCGATAACGAGGAAGGTGTTTTCATCCTCTTTGCTAGATAGGCCATAAGCCAGTGCTGCTGCCGTTGGCTCATTTATCAAACGCTCGACCTTTAGGCCTGCCATTTTTCCGGCCGCATAGGTCGCTTTGCGCTGGATATCATTGAAATAAGCAGGAACTGAAATGATGGCGCGGTCTACGGTTTGTCCCAAATGGGCTTCAGCGTCAGCTTTTAGTGCACGCAGGACGAGGGCGGAGAGGTCTTCCGCCTTATAGCTGTTCTTTCCGAGACTATGAGTTTTGGCGGTGCCCATCGCGCGTTTGAACCGAGCCACGGTTTTATCAGGGTGGGTTATCAGGCGATGTTTTGCAGCTTCTCCAACCAGGACATCTCCAGAATCAGAAATGCCGACGACGGAAGGGGTCAAAAAAGTTCCGCTGCTATTGCGTATCAACTCAGGTCCATCATCCGTGAAAATGGAAACAAGTGAGTTTGTTGTGCCGAGATCAATTCCGACAAGTGCCATAACAGCGCCTTTGAAAACTGTTTTTGTTTCGTTTTCGTCCTGTCTGACCGCGTTTAAGTCAAGAGGTCGGACTCTAATATCCCACATATCATGTGGAATTTCTGCAATTTGTAAGAGCGTCAGAGATGATGTGATTGGCGTGATGAAGTAGGTAAGGTCAATAAATAAAGGCTCCGCGAGGGAGCCTTTGTGGATGTAATTTTTTGGGTGGTCTTAGAACCCTCTCCGGATAATCTTGGTTTTTCCGAAAGAGCGACTGTTTCTAAAAGACCTGCTGCTGCCAAATCGTCTAGACGAAAATCTACTCCGGTTGGAGAAACCATAATCGTAATAGCCGAATGAATTGCGGCTCCTGAATCCTGAGTTGAAACCACTACGCGTGCTAAAGCCTCTATTGTTGAAACGTCTATTACTTCCATTATCGGCAATAGCTGCGCCTGTAACACCGCCGAGCAATGCGCCAACAACGGCGCCTTCTG
>CAZNXP010000227.1:0-3733 GCA_964576955.1 uncultured Algimonas sp. | reverse complement strand
AGGGTGTTAGACCGATGACATATAACCCTCATCATGATTATGCCGATGCCAGCCAGTGGCGCGGAACAACGATTTTGACCGTTCGCAAAAACGGCAAGGTTGTCGTTGTCGGCGACGGGCAAGTCAGCGCCGGCAATACGGTTATGAAATCCAGTGCACGTAAAGTGCGAACGCTTGCGGGCGGGACTGTCCTGACAGGGTTTGCGGGCGCAACGGCAGATGCCTTTGCCCTTCTAGAACGGCTTGAAGCGAAATTAGAAGCGCACCCCACACAACTCGCCCGCGCCTGTGTGGAGCTCGCGAAGGATTGGCGGACGGATAAATATCTACGCCAATTACAAGCCATGATGATTGTCGCAGATAAATCAGAAACTTTTGTCCTGACGGGGAACGGCGATGTTGTGCAGCCCGATACGGCGGAGACAGGGTCTGGCATCACGGCGATTGGGTCTGGGGGGAATTATGCGCTCTCGGCTGCACTCGCCATGGACGAATATGAAGATGACGCGGAAACCCTAGCCCGCAAAGCCATGGGGATAGCGGATAAGATTTGTGTCTTCACAAATAATAATTTGACGCTTGAGTCCCTAAAAACGGATTAAGCGAGCCACGTTTTATTCGCTGCTTCGCCTGCCTCAACTTTCAACAGCGCGGCATCGAGGTGACCGTTCGCGAGGTTGGTCAGAACCTCGGGATTATCCTCTTGGAGCGCTGCATAAAACCGCCGCTTATCGGGCAATTGCCCAATCACCACCGCACTGATGGGCACGCCGCGTTTATGCCGCACAATATAGCTTTCCATAATAGCTGAGCCTGAAGGTTTATCTGCCTGCCCCGGCGCAGATTGCGCGGCCACCTTGCGCGCTATTTTCGCTTTATCCGCGAAGACATCCCCCGCTTTCCATTCCGCCGAATATATGCCGACGGCTTGCTTGCTCATCCAGCCGCCATTGCCATGGGCGAGGCCAAGCGCACCCGGCGTTTTACGGCACGTGCGGACAACCTCACATATGCCGTGCAGCGTGTAATTATTTCCCGGACCGCCAAAAAATGGAAGGCCGCCCGTTAAAGTCAGCGGCTTACCGCGAAACTGTAATTGAGATGAGGCTTGATCCACGACACAGGGGAAACAAGAATAAATATCGGCAAAATCTATATCTGACGGAGTAATATTCGCGGCGGCTAAGGCTCCCTCGATGACGAGGTCCATCGCGAGACTGCGCGAAAGGTCCGTACGCTCCAGCATGAGCTTTTCGTGAGCCTCTGCATGACCGCGCAAAAAGACCCATTTTTCGCGGGGGACACCCAAAGCCTTCGCTTGGCCAACTGTTGTCATAACAATGGCTGCACCTTGGTTGACCCCGTCCTTTGCCACCATATTTTTCAAAAAAGGCGAGACTAAATTTCGGTTTGCCGCAGTGGGCGCCGCAATCTCTTCAGGAGAAAACTTCCGTTGAAACATGGCAAAGGGGTTGGCGACAGCGCGCTCGGACATGGGGGCAATCAGAGACGCCATATAATCGCGGTGTTCTTTGACCGTCCGGCCCGCTTTTTTCCGGCGGGCGGTTTCAATAAAACCGTAATAGGACATGGCATCCAAGAGGCCATGCGCTAGCTCTGTTTGAGAGATGAAGGCCCCCTCTCTAAACGGACCGCGATCTGTCCACTCGCCGCTATGTTTTTCCGACCAGTCTAATGTGGCTCCCGAGCGCTGCGCCGCGCGCATATTGCCTAGCGCTTCCCCTCCGGCGATGAGTGCGAATTTCGCCTCGCCAGCCGCCAAAGCCTGCGCGGCCTCTGCGACCAAGCTCTGGGGCGTGTTTCCGCCAACCACATCATAAATCGCGTGATGCGGAGAGGCTCCAATCCGGGCGGCCACGGCCAGCGGGAATTTATCCGCACCGCCAAAAGGGCAGGCATAGGCGGGGCTGCTATCGGAGAATATCCGCACGCAGGCCAGCAAATCAATTTGCGCGCCCGTTAGTCCCGCATCCGTTAAAGCCGCAGACGCCGCGCGCCCTGCCATATCTGCATGGGACGCAGCTGTCGTCAGTTCTTCCGGCACTGCTTTAACGGCTTGGCCAGCACCAATCAGAATGGGCGTTAAATTATCCATGGAGAGGGAGTGGAAAAAATAAACCGCTTTGACAAGACCATAAAAATGAATGCCATCTTTGGCTTTGCCTCTTGCGCCGCGCCCTCAACCCTGTGCAAAATCAGATGATGAGACGATATTTAAAATCTATGTTGAGCGCGGCTGCGCCGCTTATGCTTCTGGCCTGCACAAATCCGAATGACGCGCCCCCCTCTAAAACCGCCTCATGCGATATATTTTTGGCGGTACTCGGCACCGCACAGGATGCGGGTAAACCGCAAATCTCTGTCCATAGTGACCCCGCATGGGAAGACCCCGCTAAGGCAAGGCTGGCATCCTCAATAGGGCTAATCAACCGCCAAGATAGCACACGTTATTTATTTGACGCTTCGCCAGATATTCGGCGGCAAGCTTACACGCTGGACCAATTGGACGATAAGCGCGGCTTTGCGCTGGACGGCGTGTTCCTGACCCATGGGCATATGGGGCATTATCTGGGGCTAGCCCATCTTGGCAAAGAGGCGATGAGCGCAAAATCTGTACCCGTCTATGCCATGCCAAAAATGGCAAATTTCCTGCGAAACAATGGGCCATGGGATCAACTCGTCACCTTAAATAATATCGACATTCAAACCCTTTCGGATGGGACGCCGATAAGGCTCAGTTCGGTGCTCACGGTAACCCCGTTCCAAGTCCCCCATCGCAGCGAATATACGGAGACGGTGGGCTATAGCATAAAGGGCCCGAAGGCGCGCGCCGTCTATTTGCCAGATATAGACAGCTGGACCGCATGGGAGGCGCAAGGCGGGTCACTCGAAACCCTCGTCACGGAACATGACCGCCTTTATTTGGATGCGAGTTTTTTCAGCGGGGCGGAATTACCCGGCCGGGATATGAGCCTTATTCCGCATCCGACAATTTCCACGACAATGGAAAAGCTCAAACATATGCCTGCAAAAGAGCGCGCGAAAATTCACTTCACCCATATGAATCACACTAATCCCGTACATGATAAAACCAGCGAAGCCTATGCAAAGATGAAAGCCAATGGATTTAATGTCGCGCAAGAGCGCGAGATTTTTTGCTTAGGCGAATAGGCCTGTGATAGGCCTTCGTGGAACAAAGAGGTGATGAGATGACTAAAGGCGTAGGCGGCAAAACAGCAGAAGACGCGCTGGCGACATTGTCAGATATGACAGCGGGCGCAATGCCCATTGCCCTGCCCGAATTTGAAGCCCGTATTACCAAGGCGCAGGCGTTGATGAAAGCGCAAGGTATGGCCGCACTTTATCTTCATGCGGGCTCATCGCTTTATTATTTCACAGGCATGCGCTGGCGCGGGTCAGAGCGCATGGTCGGCGCTATTCTCTTTCAAACGGGCGCTCCGCTGTTTTTTGGACCTGAATTTGAAAAAGGTACAATCCAGCAATTCATGTTGGTTCAAGGCGAAGTCGCGACATGGGAAGAACATGAAAATCCTTACGCTATTTTCGCGCAGTATGTCGGAGAGATTCAGACGCTTGGCATAGATGAAGCCACGCCCTTTTTCGTCAGTGACGGCATTACCAAAGCCGCGCCGCATTATGCGCTAACAAATGGCGCGTCGGTGACCGCAGCCTGCCGCATGATTAAATCCCC
>CAZNXP010000226.1:0-3741 GCA_964576955.1 uncultured Algimonas sp. | reverse complement strand
GAGAGAAGGGCGGAATGACGACATCTGACACACATATAAAAATGTTTCCCGGCGCGGCTGCTGCCTGTGCTTTGCCGATGCTTATGGGTTTAGTGGGGGGCTTCATGCATATATCGTCGGCGCGGCGCCTAGATTGGATAATGACGCTCCCGCTCTCGCTTTGCTTTTTATTTGGCACACCCATTGCGGCTTGGCTGGCCTGCCGTTATTTACGCATATCCAAAGACCCTGCGGAGATATCAAGCTGGGCGTCTTGTTTCGGCGCAGGCGTTTTGGGGGCAAGTGCAGTTCATTTGACGGCAGCGCTAGGGCAAATACTCATATTCGGAATTGGCTTGGCCGCTCGCTCAGACGTGTCAGAATTTTTAACGCTATTATTTTTTGGTGGATTAATTCACCTCTGCCTCTGGGCTGTCATAACTCTGCCCTTCACGATTTTCTGTGTGACCATATTTTGGGGTATGACGAAATTTCCCGATGACACAATGTCTTTTGAGTAGACATAAAAAAGCCCCGAGCAATCGCCCGAGGCTTAAGATTTCAATTGAAGCCCTTTGGCTTAACGCGCGTCTTCTGTCGCGATGAAGAGCTGGCGGGCGCGGGTGAGGATTGAGTTTTCAATCTGGCGCGCTGTATCCGCATCGACATTGGCATCTTGCCAGCCACTACCCGTTTGCGTTTGTTTGAAAATCGAAACCTTGAGCCCATCTGCGCGAAGATTTGTGTCCAATATATAGACATTGGCCTTAAACCGCTCTGTCGGAACGGACGGGTTGGAATACCAATCCGTGATGATAACGCCGCCAAAGGGGTCAACTTGCGACAGCGGCATAAAGCTCAATGTCTCCATTGTCGCGCGCCAGAGATAAGCATTAACGCCCAAATTCGGCGCGGCTTGTTGGGCTTGGGCGACGTTTGTCGACGAATATCCCCCAAAGAGGAATGTTGCGGTCAGGACAGCAGCAATAACAGGCTTTAAAGTCATTTTTTAAGATCCAAAATGCATATCTTTATTAATCAGTCGCCCTGCTCTTAAACCGCTCTGCGTCTCGGGGCCAGAGGGCGTTTCATAAATTTGTGGCAAGACTTCGCGCGAAATGCCGCTTTGAGCCCTCTAAAAGCTTAAAAAACGTCAATACGGGCCTTTTTCAACATATGGTAAACGCTCGTTAACACTTTGTTAGGGCGGCGTGCCCCAAAGGTTAACGCGACGTCAATTATTATTAAAACCCGAGTGTTGCTCATGCCTTCAAAGCGCTTTTTGATGACTTCTGCCCCGTTTTTCGTTCTGGCTTTGGCTGGGGTGGGATTGGCTGCAGCGCAATCCAGCTCGCCCTTTGCGGCGAAGAAGCGGGCGCAAGCGTGGGAACAACAGCCCGCGGTGAGCCGCGCCCCGCAAAGTTGGGGCGTACCAAATGCGCGCACGGCTGCGCCCACTTCCGCTCAATATGAAGCGCCCTATCAGGCGCCTGCTCAATCTGCATATAGCGCGCCCGTGCAATCTGCCTCGGCTCAGCCAAGCTATGCGCAGCCGTCATTTGCGCCGCAAGCCGCCATTCCCGCCTCGCCTGACGCCCCGATTGCAACGCGTCCGCAGCGTAAGCCGGTCATGCAAGCTTACTCCGCGAACACACCGCCCAAGACTTTTGGCGGGCGTTCTGCCCAGCAATCGCGTCCTGCGCCGCAATCTTTGGCTGGCGCGGTCCCGCCGCCTGCGCGCCGCGCCCCTGTCAATCAATATGCCCAAGCGCAATATGCCCAAGCGTCAGGCGCGCCTGTTCCCCCAACGGGACAAGGCCAAGCCGCACCGCCGCCGACGCGCAGTCCTTTCGCGCCGCGCTCTTCCGCTCGCCCGCAAGCTTGGGAAACCCCGCAGCCCGCGCAAGCGCCGCAAGGCTCCGCTTATCAGCCTCAGCCGTCTCAAAATCAGGGCTTTCAATCTCCAGCCTATCAATCTCCACGTTACCAATCTCAGGGCTATCAGCCGGGGACCTATCAACCGCCTGCACCTCAAGCGCCAAGCTATCAAAATCCATCCTATCAACAGGGCCAGACTTACGGCGCGCCGTCCTCGACGCCGCCTGTTGGCAATGCTCCCAATAGGCAGGCCCCCAATGGATACACAGCGCCTAATGGTTACGCTCAAGGCGGCTATTCACCTAATGGGTATACGCAAGGCGGCCCTCAATCTGCCCCGCCAACCGGCGCGCCTTATCCCGGTGGCCCCTTTGGTAATGCACCGCAACGCAAACGCAGCTGGACGGAAAAGCTTGGTTTGAAAAATATCGCGACCTTGCTGCGCGGTAAACTCATCTTAGGCGGCGCGGCAACCTACCGCGATGTCGATGAAGGACAGCTCGGCCCAGATGACGGCTGGACAGATAGTGAAATCGCCGACGCAGAATTAGAATTTGAAGCCAGCGCCATTACCGATGGCGGCCTTGAATATGGCCTCGCTCTTGGCGCGCGCGCGCAATATGACGAGTTCCGCCGCGGCTTTGGCGGCCAGCTCCCAGACTGCCCGCCGGGCATAGATGGATGTTCGGGCAGCGTGACAGGTCTACGCGGTCATACCTCTGGATTTTACAGCGGCGGCGAAGACATCACCAAGGACGGACAAATCGCGCTTGAAACCGCGCACCTCTTCCTGCGCTCTGCTTACGGCGACGTGACCCTTGGGCGCGATGACGGCGCGGCCTATCTTTTCTCGCTCGGCGCGCCGAGCCTCCTCGCCGTTGGGGCGTCTAACTCTCCCGTGGATTATACCGGCTTTGATAGTGTGAAGACCGTCAATGATGCCTCGGGTTTTGGCGAGAAAATCACTTATACCTCACCGCGCCTGCTCGGCGATCAAATCGGATTTGGCGTTCAGCTTGGCGCGTCTTACGCGCTGGACGGTGATGTTTGCGGTGTCGATTATTGTAATGGCAGAAATATCGACGGCATCCTCCAGCCAGAGATTGAAGATATTTTCGAAGTTGGCCTCGCCCTTGACCGTACATTTGATAATGGCCTGCGCGCAGAGCTGACGGGGACTTATGCCAATGGGTCGGAGCAAACTGGCGGCGCAGAATTTGACGATCTGGAAAGCTACGGCGCAGGGCTCGAATTTGAATATGGTAAATGGACGCTGGGCGGCTCTTATTTGAATTCAAATAACGGCCTCGCTGACGGGGATTACACGGCCTATGATGTTGGCCTGACCTGGCAGCCAAGCGCGCTCGGCTTTACGCTCGGCTATGGCCATGCGGAAGATGATAATGTCGGGCTCGAATCTGACCAAGCCGTCTTTGGCATTACCTATGACTTCAAGAAATTCACGCTCGGTACAGGCGTCCAATATGTTGACCGCTCTGTCAGCGGCATTGAAAACGGCTTGCCCGCAACGCTCGACCAAAAAGCGGCTAGCGTCTTTGTACAGGGCGGGTTCAAGTTCTAGGCAGTATAGCGCCTTTCGGCAGGCGCTGATGAAAAAGATGATATGGCAATAAAAAAGTGCCAATCTCATCACGCCCAGATGTCCTAAGGAGGAATGTGATGAGAAGCATGATAACACGGCTAATAATGGCGCAGCTAATTCCCGTTGGAATTAGACTGGCCAAAAAATTCTTTCGCAAGAAAAAACAAGCCGCCCATTTAGATGGCCAGCAAGATCAACACAGGCTGGACGACCTCGACCAAAGGCCCGAATAGCTTTTCGGGCTTGTAAATTTGCAGGCTCGCCCGCGGGTTTAGATAATC
>CAZNXP010000225.1:2068-3756 GCA_964576955.1 uncultured Algimonas sp. | reverse complement strand
TAATTCATATAGACAATCGTCTGAGAATTTGGAGAGAAGCGCGGCGTCAAAACCAAATCATCCCCGCCGAGCAGATAGATTGGGTTTTCACCATCTTGATCCATAATCGCAAGGCGCTTCGTTTTATCCGTTTTGGGCCCTTTTTCATCAATGAAAACAATCCGAGAATCGAAATATCCACTCTCTCCAGTCAGCGCTTCATAGATGGCGTCGGAGGCTTTATGCGCTGTTCGGCGCCAATTATCAGGCGTTGTCGCAAATCTTACGCCCTTGAGCTGCTCGCCGGCAAAGACATCCCATAACCGGAATTCCACCAATATACGGCTCGCGCTTTCTGTCCGAATACGGCCGGATACAAGGGCATCCGCTTTGATAACTCGCCAATCCGCAAACGTGGGTTTGTAATCAATATTATCCTGCGTTTCCAAGAAACTCGCCGGTTCAAGCGCTCTAAACAATCCAGAGCGCTCAAGGTCCGCGCGGATAACATTTGCGATTTGCGCGCCTAGATCGCGTTCGGATTGGGTTGTGGCCAGAAAATTTGGAATCGCAATTTGAACGGGGTCCAAATTCCCTTTGGTGATGTCAATTTCCAACTGTGCATGGGCAGGCCCGCTCAATAGGAGCGCCAAAACCCAAGCGCCCAAAATTTGGAGGATGCGTGTGATAAAAATCATAACGTCTGCCTTTACAGTTGCGGTCGCAAATTCAAAATCAGTTCGCGCCAAATACCATATCGAGCTTCAGGTAAAAAATCATAAGGGGCACATTTATTGACTGCGGCAATGGCCCCTCGTTCCGCAATATCCCAATATTCGTTCCCTGGAGACAAGCGCCGTGAGGCAGCTTGGTCTATCAAAGTAACGCTTTCAACATGTCCGCCAATCACAAGTTTGACATTCAAGCGTACCTGTAGGTTTTCAGCGTCTTTCGCCGCCGCTGGCATCCGCCAACATTTATACATTGCATTCGCCACTAAATCTGCCTCAGTTGCCGCTTGACCATTGCCGATACCTTCGGCACGGCGGGCGATGTTATCATATCTGGTTTGCGCGATTTCGCTTTCCAGCGCGACTTGTTGGTTGGCCTCAGGGGCGGTTTCACGCGTTTTATCAATCAAGCCAGACAGCGTGTCCAAGTCGAAAACAGGGGTTTCGGGTTCTGGGTCAGGTTCTGGCTCTAGCTCAATCACAGGCTCAGCTTCTTCGGAAATTTCCGGTATAACCTCAGCCTGCTTTTCGATGACGGGCTGTTCCTTTGGCGTGATGTTCACCTCTGGCGCAACCTCCTCGGCATTTTCCATTGGTGTTGGCGATGTCATGATTTCCGGTTGCTCTTCGGGGATGACAGCAGGCTTAGGAGGTTTAATCGCCGCTGACACATTTGTTTCTGGCGCGACGGTGAGAATCTCCACGGGAATAATCTTAGCTTCGGCCAAGGGTTTTGCCTCGGCGGCAAAAAAGGTAAAACCGCCAAAGACGCCTATATGCAAGGCAAGTGATATGGGAAGGCCGAATTTCATAGCTTAGGGCGCACTCCCCCTGATCGCAGGATTGGTCACCAGACCGACATTCGAAAAACCGGCAGCATTGACATTGCCCATGACTTTCATGACGGCTTGAAAATCAGCATTATCTTCTGTTCGAAGATATATGCGCGTAGAATAGTCCTCATCCGTGGCTTGAAGT
>CAZNXP010000225.1:0-1968 GCA_964576955.1 uncultured Algimonas sp. | reverse complement strand
GCAACGATAATTACACCAAGCACCAATGTGCCGCTAAAGGATCCAAGGAAAACCCATAACAGAATATTATGTTTTTTGCGCTCAACCATTAATTCCCCGCACTCACAGGGTCGGTCACAAGACCTAAGTTTGAAAATCCAGCAGCATTGACGCTCGCCATAACTTTCATAACGGCTTCATAATTAACCTGGCCATCGCCGCGCAAATAAATCCGCTCATCATAGCCATTATTACTGATGGCAACGAGGCGGGTCGCAACATCCTGAAGTTCAATCTCAGTTTCTTGAATGAAAATATCACCCGCCGCATTCACAGAAATTGTAATCGGCTCGGTCTGAGACGGTAGCGATTTCGCATCTGTCTTCGGTAGTTCAATCGGGACCCCCACGCTAAGCAAGGGCGCCGCCACCATGAAGACAATCAAGAGCACCAACATAACGTCGACAAGCGGCGTGACATTAATATCTGCGTTCAATCCCGTCCGGCGATGACGCCGCCGTCCTGAATTATGGCCAACGCCGCGTTTTATCGTTGCGCCCATCTCTATACCCCTTTGCTAAGCTTGCGGGATAGAATAGCGGATAATTCGTCAGAATAGCCTTCGAGCCGCCCGCCATATTTATCCAGATCAGAGGTAAACATATTATAGAATATCAAGGCCGGAATCGCGGCCACCAATCCTAAGGCTGTCGCGAAAAGCGCTTCAGCAATACCTGGGGCAACCACCGAGAGATTTGTATTTTGACTCGCCGCAATCGCGCGGAAGGCATTCATAATCCCCCAAACCGTTCCGAATAGGCCGACAAAAACCGAGGCCGACGCCACGGTCGCAAGGACAGTCATGCCGCGTTCGGCTTTGGCGAGCTCGCGGTTAATGACAAGGTTCATTACACTATCTATGCGCTCATGCGTCGCATTAGATCGTCCCAAAACGCCCGTTGCAGCGCTGCTGTTTCGGCTTTCATTATATTCGCGCATGGCGGCTGCGAAAACGCGCGCCATCGGATCGCGTGTATCAGAACCCAACGCCTTTGAAAGGTCATCTAAAGTCCTCCCCGACCAGAACGTATCCTCAAATGCGGTTGCGCGGCGCTTTAATAAAGCGAACATGATAAATTTATCCACGGCCACAACCCAAGACCAAATAGACGCCAGCGCGAGGAGAATCATCACCGCCTTCACAACCCAATCTGCCCGCACAAATAACGACGCAAAGGAAAAGTCTCCGCTATGGACGTCGGCCAAGTTACTGGCCTGAAAAATAACGTCAATCATGTGATTCCTCATCTTATTCTTATATATTCGGAACTGGCGTTAGCGCCCATTTGCTATAGGTACCAGTTAACCGTTTGTAAGCTGTAATAACAAAACCTTAACCCTATCCTTAAACCTTTGATATAGAATTGCCCTAATTCAGCTTATTTTTGTCGTAATTTCGACAGAAACATCACATATGAGCACTAAAGAGGCGCACAAAATGGAGAAAATCATGTCTACATCCTTTAAAGGGCTTTTAGCTATCGGTTTAATGTCTGCCGCATTATCCGCTTGTGCTTCTGTCCCAAAAGAAGAACCGGTCGTTCAAGCACCTGTTGTCGTTGTAGTACCGCCGACTCCGACCTGTTTTGAAGTCGCGGCGTTGCAACGCATCGAAGTTCCTGCCGAGACGAAAACCGTTGTCGGCATTAGCTTGATCGAAAACCCGCCCTATGAGCCGATTGAACAGCGCACAGAAACTGTCTTCATCACGAAACAAGCTGAAGTCTATTATGTGACAACAGATCCCGCTACGGGCAACCAAACCGAAGTAACAAATTTCTGTAGCGATGACGTCGTAGTTGGACCTGTTGGCCCAGCCGAAGGCTCTGTGGTTGGGGGCTAAATCGGTCCCGTTCCGCGCGGGACTGCCGTGCCGTAACGTTGTGACCAATAGCGGCCAATATCGCGGGCATTATTGATAAAGCGCTC
>CAZNXP010000224.1:0-3771 GCA_964576955.1 uncultured Algimonas sp. | reverse complement strand
GCAAAATCGCGCATATTTTGTTGACCCGACATCATATTATCAAAGGTCGGGGAAGACGCATCTTCAAAATCCGCCATAAACATCTTTGCGCCAGAGTTGAGCGCATTGATCATCATTTTACGGTCAACAGGGCCTGTAATTTCGACGCGGCGGTCTGATAAAGCCGCTGGGCAAGGTGCGACCTCCCAACTGGAATTACGAATATGTACTGTCTCAACAGGCTGGGTTGGCAGTTCGCCATCATCAAAACGGGCTTGTTGCAGCTCGCGGTCCATGAGTAGCGTTTTACGCTGCGGCCCAAAGCGGCGTTCAAGATCCGCGAGGAAAAGTAACGCGTCTGGCGTTAGGACTTCGGAATATTGTCCGGCATTGGGATGGACAACCTTCGCGAGGACCCTATGGCGCGGTATATTTGTTTCGATTTGTGTTTGTTCATTCATGGCAAAGTCTCCTTTGCCGCCCTATGATTCAAAAATGAGGCCAGTGTCTAGCACAAGACGCCTTTGAGAAGGTCAGTTAGTAAAGTCAAAAATTGACTCGCTTTTACATTTGTAAATTGTGTAAAGAATAAGCATGTCAGAAAAGCTACTCATTGGACCCAAACTCCGCCGTTTCCGCAATTCTCTGGGATTAACCCAGGCGCGTATGGCCGAAGACCTTAGAATCAGCGCCTCTTACCTCAATCTCATTGAACGCAATCAACGGGCGATGAGCGCGAAGGTCCTTTTGCGCATGGCCAGCACCTATGATTTTGACATTAGTGAATTTTCCGATGCGGGGGACGCTCAGCTCGTGGCCAGCACCTATGAGGCCCTGCGCGCATCGCGGTTCAACGATATGCCCGTGTCGAAAAATGAAGTCGAGGATGTCGTCGGCATCAGCCCCAATCTGGCAAGAGCTTTCCAAAGCCTATTGAGTGACGCGCCCACCCCCAATGCTTCATCAGATCAAACAGCAATACGCGCCTTAGATATTGTCCGTGATTTCATTCAGGACAATGTCAATTTTTTCCCAGACATCGATTCCGCCGCCGCGAAACTGACCGAAGAGCTCGGCCTGAGTAAAACGCAGCCCCGAGCCGCCCTAACGGAGCGCCTGAAATCAAAACATGATATTTCCGTTCGGATTGTTCCCACGGACATCATGCCAAATATGCTGCGCTGGTTTGACCGGCACAATCAGCGTATCAACCTATCTGAACTTTTGAGTCAAAGCGGACGGCGGTTTCAGCTCGCTTTCCAAATCGGCATGTTGGAGCAGCGCAACTTGATTGATGCCCGTTTAGACCGCGCCAAGATTTACGGCCGCGAAGCGCGAGGTTTGGCTCGCACCTCCCTCGCCAATTATTTCGCCGCGGCTGTATTGATGCCCTATGCGCGGTTCCTGAGAGAAGCCGAGAAAAGCCGCTATGATGTCGAGCTTTTATCACACCGTTTCGGCACCAGCTTTGAGCAAACGGCGCACCGCCTAACAACGTTAAATGACCCTGCTGCCCGCGGCATTCCGTTTTTCTTTCTCCGCATTGATATTGCGGGAAATGTTTCGAAACGATTTTCGGCCGGGAAATTTGCGTTCGCCAATCAAGGCGGGGCGTGCCCAATTTGGAATATTCATGAAACCTTCTCAGACCCCGGGCGCCTTCACACGCAAATGGTGCAACTGCCCGCGCGCGGCTCTGAAGCGGGCGCGACCTATTTCTCCATCGCAAAAGCCGTTGGACGGGCTGGAAATTTCCACGGCGCACGCACACAACGTCTCGCCATCGCACTTGGCTGCGATATCGCCTATGCGCCGCGCCTCTGCTATTCGCGCGAATTTAATTTGGATGACCCGCAGCCTGCGCAAATCGGTATAAATTGTAATTTATGCGAACGGCAGCATTGCCGCCAACGCGCCCACCCCCCGCTTTCGCGTTCGCTCATGTTTGATGAACGGGCGCGGGGCATGAGCCTTTATCGTTGGGTGCCGGATTAGACCCGCCGTTTATGGTGCATCATGCTGATTTTCAGGCGCAGCCTTTTGAAACGCAGGTAGCTCTCGGCACATCGCATCTAATTCAGAGAGGCGTGGAAATGCGCACATATCCACGCCGAAGCGCCGGGCATTATAGGCTTGCGGGATGAGGCAGGTTTCAAACAACATTGGCTCATCCGTAAACATAAATTGTGTCCGAGATGAGGCCGCTCGAGTCTCAAGCGCCGTAAACCCAGCCGTAATCCAATGGCGAGCCCAAGCTTTTGCATCCGCATCATCTTGGCGATATTCGGCGCGAATATAGTTGAGAACAGAGAGATTTTGGATAGGCGCAATATCGGCAGCAATTGTCAAGGAAGCTGAGAGAATATTGGCGCGCAAAACCGCAGCTTCTGGAAGGAGCCTTGGTTTCAAATAAACCCTATCCAGAAAATCGATAATGGCTAAGGATTGCGTGAGCTGCGTACCGTCTTCCAATTCCAAAACAGGCACAAAACCTTGCGGATTGCGGGCACGGTGTTCACGCTCTTTCTGGGCGCCGTCCCTTAAATTTACGGCGACATGATTGACCTCAACGCCTTTGAGCGCGAGCGCAATACGCACGCGGTAACTCGCTGAAGACCGCCAATAGCCGTGAAGGGTCATCATTAGACTTGAGTGCCTTCATATTTCTCGACGGTATTTTCAATCCGGCCAAAAATAGAGTTCCCTTTAGCATCGTTCATTTCAATACCGACCTTATCGCCAAAGCGCATAAAGGGCGTGATAAACTCACCCGTTTGGATTTTTTCAATCATGCGGATTTCGGCAATACAGCTATAGCCAACGCCGCCATCTTCGATTTTCTTCCCCTCACCACCTTCAAACTTATTAGACACTGTGCCTGAACCAATAATAGCACCCGCGCAGAGGCCGCGGGTCTTGGCCGCATGGGCGACAAGCTCGCCCATATGGAAGGTCATATCGGTTTTGACATTGGCTTTGCCGAAAGGCGCGCCATTATAATCGACCAATAGGGGCAAATTGATTGTGCCTTTTTTCCAAGCCGTGCCAAGCTCATCTGGCGTGACCGCCACGGGCGAGAAGGCAGACGAAGCTTTACCGTGGACAAAGCCAAAGCCTTTGCCCAGCTCATTGGGGATGAGCCCGCGCAGAGAGACATCATTGACCAGCATAATGAGTTTAATATGGCCGAGCGCATCTTCGGCAGATACACCCATGGGCACGTCATCCGTAATCACGGTGATTTCGGCTTCCATATCAATCCCATGCGCTTCGTCGCTGGCGAGAATAGCATCACGTGGACCGATAAATGTGTCGGAGCCGCCCTGATACATCAGCGGGTCAGTATAAAAACTCTCCGGCACTTTCGCGCCGCGCGCTTTGCGGACAAGCTCAACATGATTAAGATAGGCCGAGCCATCCATCCAAGCATAAGCGCGCGGCAAGGGTGATTCACAGGCGGTTTCTTGGAAAGCGAAACTCTCCACCTGCCCTGCATTTAGCAGCTCATAGCGCGCGGCGAGTTGCGGTGCGAGAACGTCCCACTCATCCAAAGCCGCTTGCAATGTCGGCGCAATATCGGCGGCATTCGCGGCCTTCGTCAAATCGCGAGAGACAACAATCAGAGAGCCATCACGGCCATGTTTTAGAGAGGCGAGTTTCATATCTAGCTTTCGTTCTTAATTTTTTCATGCAGCCACGCTGCATGTCTTGGCGCTTTTTTCGTCTCTGACCATTCCGCCAGCATGGCAGGTGCCACCTCATGGAGTTGCTTCATTTGCTCATCCGTATGGA
>CAZNXP010000223.1:0-3774 GCA_964576955.1 uncultured Algimonas sp. | reverse complement strand
CCGTTCTCTTTTTTGAACTCTTCGGCGAAATATTCAACGATACGCATATCGAAATCTTCACCGCCGAGGAATGTGTCGCCATTTGTCGCTTTCACTTCAAAAACGCCGTCACCAATTTCGAGGATGGATACATCAAATGTACCGCCGCCAAGGTCATAAACCGCGATCGTCTTACCGTCTTCCTTGTTCATACCATAAGCTAGCGCCGCAGCCGTTGGCTCGTTGATGATGCGGAGAACTTCAAGACCCGCGATTTTACCCGCATCTTTTGTCGCCTGACGCTGCGCATCATTAAAGTAAGCTGGGACTGTAATCACGGCCTGTGTCACCGTGGCGCCGAGGAAATCCTCAGCTGTTTCTTTCATCTTTGTCAAAGTCATCGCAGAGACTTCAGCCGGAGACAGCTCTTTATCGCGGCCCTGAACATAGGCATCGCCGCCTTTGCCTTTGACAATCTTATAAGGCACGAGCTTAGCGTCTTTTTTGATCGCGGGGTCTGAGAACGGACGGCCAATAAGGCGCTTTACCGCAAAATATGTATGTTCTGGGTTTGTCACCGCTTGGCGTTTGGCAGGGACACCGATGAGGCGTTCGCCGTCTTCCGTAAAGGCCACAACGGAAGGGGTTGTGCGCTGACCTTCTGCATTTTCAATGACTTTTGGCTTGTCGCCATCCATGACCGCAACACAGGAGTTCGTAGTGCCGAGGTCGATACCGATCACTTTAGACATGTATCATGCTCCAATTTGTGAGCAGGCCCGCTATCGGCGCCTGCGGATATAAGAATTAATGGGCGTTTTTACGCAGCACTGTGCTGACGCGAAAACCCCCTTCTCGCCCGATATGGGGGGGGATTACAGACTCGCAAGGGTTGATATGCGGTTTTTTCTTAGGATGACAGAATAAGCCCTCTTCCTTTTCTGCCCTTACATTTTTTGAAAGAGTCTGAACCTGCCCTCACGTGCCGCTAGAACTTCTTTATAGCCCATAGGGGCTATGCCGCGAAGGGCGTCTCCAAATACGCCCGTCTGCGGCTCGATAAGATTTTCAGGAAGCCGGCACACCGCAATATATTCAACACTTTCTGCATTTATTCTCTGACGGCCATCTAAGAGTTTAAAAATTGAAGCAATGCCTTCATCAGATCGGTGAAATGGGACAGCACGGATAGTATGTTCTAAATTCTTGTCGGAGATATGAGTGGCTAAAGGCATGGACAGCCCAAGGGGAGCTAAGACATGGCCTGGGGGTAAGTTATCTAATGCCGCAAAAGCCGCGTCAGGACAGTCGTCTGATTGTAAAATTTGGCTCAAGCTCACAGGCGCCTTTGATTGCGGTAGATGTGATAATGCAAAGCCGCCGATTGGAAAAATGGCGATGAGACCTAAAATTTTCCACCGCGCAAAATGCGCTTTCACCGCAGTACCGCTTGTAAGGTAAGCTGCTATTAAAGCTGGTACGCCAAGCGCATAGATCGCCCATGCCAATCGAATGCCCCGTATTTGCAAACAGGCAAAGATTATGGCCGCAATCATGATGATATAGATTGTTTTTTGTTCGGGCCCCGCTTTAGGCCAAAACCAAGAGACCGTCATCGCAACCATGACCGCCATCAAAGACAACATCATGATATGCAGATCGGCTTCACCCGCGCGCGCACCTGCCAGAATGGATTTTTCTTGACCGATCGCCTGTAACCACTCTTCGCGCGCGATGGGGTTCATCTCAACGAAAGGCCCGCTCAGGCATGAAGGAAACAACCAGCCGAGGGCGATAAGAATAATGCTCCCAAAAAATACGGCAATGGAAACACGTTTTATAATGTCCTGTGTGGATGGCGCATTATTCCATTGACGTGGAAGGAGCGCCATAAAGACCCCCACGGCCATTAGCCCCGCAACCCAAGGAGCAGAAAAAGAGTCGCAATAGGTTTTGCCAATGCCAGATGGACCAATCAGCATGAGGGCCATCGGTAGGGTTAGGGCGCAAATGGCCTCTCCTATACCTGTCAATAGCTTGATGGCGCGCGCGTTGCCTTTAAGCGCAAAAATCCCTTGCGCCATAATTCCGATAGCCAATAGCGGCAAGACTTCTAAGCCGATTGCGACCGAGGTCACAACAGCAGCTCCAGCTTGCCAGCCTTTTCGCCGCGTTCCGCCTATCACGCCATCAATAAATATCAGGAGGCAGAGAAATTGAAAATTATGATGATCTATCCGGCCAGGAACAAATTCAAGAATAGACGCGAAAAATAACCCTCCGCCTATGGCGATAGGTAATAAGGGCAACGTCTTTTTGTCGTTTCGCGTCTGGGTCAAAGAATTGAATATTCGAGCGTAGAAAAAGCACGCGAAAATCAAAAGGAGCGAGGGGACAATCGACTCGGCAAATTTTAAGGCCGAGGCCTCATCCGTGAAAAGCATCGCTGTCCATGCGATAAAAACATAAGGCGCATCCACGAGGCGCGACCACGGGGAGACATATGGGCTCGGCTGCTCAATGAGGGGTAAAACGGGATCAAACCAATCACCATCTCGAAGCAGGTCCTGAATTTGCACATGGCGCAATTCATCGTCGATATCTTGCGTGAATGACCCGCCAGCATGGGAATCTGCAAGGATGATAAAAATTGAAATGAGCAATAAAACTAAAAGGCTAGGCCAAAGCCTGAGTGATTTTTTTGATTTTATCCCTAAGATCATATTAACGAGCGGGTCACAGATATTCGTAAATATTCCATAAATTTTATTTGCCTCAGACCCACCGCAAAAATTGTAGAGAATCATCCATCCGGTTTCTTAAGCTGTATAGTTGAACCCTTTAGAAACAAAGATTCAAATTTCGGGAACAAACCGAAAATGTCCCGTGATGTGATGCTCGAACAGCATGTCGCTTTCGTCAGGGCCGCCGCCGACATTATGGATGATAAGCGGGTTGCCTGTGACGCCCAATCGCTCTGAGACAATACCAATATGGGCAGGACCGCCCTTCCCTGTATTCCCGTCCAAGCGCCAAGCAACGATATCGCCAGGTTTATAATCTTCGGGGGCCTTCGTGATTGGTAGGTCCTGACCCATGCGGTAGAAATAAACTTCCAAATTCGGCACGCGGCGATGATCAATATTCTTATCCGTTGTTCTATGGCCCCATAAGGCGGGATAGGCACTGAAATTTGCTTTCATATCCTCATGCACCGCCTGTTGCAGATCAAAACCGTAAGCCTTGCGCAGGCTGCGGATGATAACATCTGTGCAGACACCCATCGACGCAGGGACATCCCCATTTGGATATGCAATCCCGACATAACTTGGGTCATAGACGACCGAAGCCTCCAGGCGCTTGCGCGCGGCATCGACAAGCGGCTTAGCGGTTTCAGAGACTGCGACATGGCGCCCGCTTTCGGGAACAAAGTCTTGCGCTGAAACAGGCTTACACGCCGCGAATGCAAAACAAACACAGACAAGAGACAAAATACGCATAAGTCTTCTAAGCATAAATTTGTACGCCCTGCAGCTGAATAATATTTCACACACTTAAAAGTGGCGATCGAATCGAGACTAGACTTTCCAAAAAACGGATTGCACTCAAGGCGTCTATGACGCGTTCTCAAATACCGCCGCCGCCTGGATTCAAACATTTGCCGCTTTATTTCTCGCCCGCCGAGCAAGCGGATTTAATTGCCTATGTAAAAAAGGCAGTCCAAACCGCGCCATTTTATAGGCCTGCCATGCCGCAAACGGGCGCGCCGCTATCCGTTGTCATGACAAATTTTGG
>CAZNXP010000222.1:0-3778 GCA_964576955.1 uncultured Algimonas sp. | reverse complement strand
GCCGCGTTTACAAACCCTTAGGGATTCAGCTTACAGAGTTACAAATTTGTAGGAAACCTCATGTCCGAAGCCGCATCGCAGCCATTTATCCGTCATCAAGACTTACCAAGCGAAGTTGTGCCCGTGGTTTTGGACCTTATCAGCGCTGCTGATTGGGACCGATACGCAAAATCCCTGAGCGAGGCTCAGCGCGTTTTTGCGGGCGAGCGCAAATTTACGGCAAAAGCGGGACAGAGGTTGCGGCTGCCAGAGGCGGATGGCCGCGTGAAGCGGGTCTTATTGGGACTAGGCGAAAATGACCCTATGTCTGAGATGCGTGTAGGGAGTTTGGGCGAAGGTCTGCCGCCGGGATATTACCGCTTTGGTCATGTGCCGTCCGATTTTGACCTTCGCCTCGCCGCCATTGGCTGGGGAATGGGCAGCTATAAATTTGATCGTTACCTCTCCGATAAATCTGAGCCGCCCGTCCTTGTTTTGGAGGATGAGGCGAGCGAGACGGAAATCATATCTAGCGTCGCGGCGACTGCGCTTTGCCGGGACCTGATTAACACACCCGCCAGTGATATGGGGCCAGCGGCGCTTGAACAAGCGGCAAGAGATTTGGCGAAAACATTTGGCGCCGACGTCTCCTCCGTTGTGGGTGAGGATTTATTGGAACAAAACTATCCCATGATACATGCCGTGGGCCGCGCCGCACATGAAGCGCCGCGCCTTGTCGAGATAGAGTGGGGCGATGAGTCGAATCCGCGCTTGGCCATCATTGGCAAAGGCATCACTTTTGATACGGGCGGGGTGAATATGAAATCCGCGAGCGGCGCGCGCCTAATGAAAAAAGATATGGGCGGGGCCGCGCATGCCTTGGCCCTATCGCATATGATTATGGCCAATGATTTACCTATTCGCTTGCACTGTTTGCTGGCGGTGGCCGAAAATGCCGTCTCGTCTAATGCTTATCGCCCGGGTGATATTCTCCAGACCCGCCTCGGCATTACCGTTGAAATTGATAATACGGATGCGGAAGGGCGGCTTGTTTTGGGCGACGCCCTGACCAAAGCGGCGGAAGATGCGCCGGCCTTCATGATTGATTTTGCGACGCTGACCGGCGCGGCGCGCGTGGCGCTAGGCCCGCAATTGCCGCCTATGTATTGTAATCGCAGCGCGCCCGTTGAAGCCGTTGCAGCTCACGGCACGGCCCAGCATGACCCTGTTTGGCATCTCCCGCTCTGGCAGCCTTATAATTCTATGTTGAGCTCGCCCATTGCGACGTTGAAAAACGCAGGCGGCGGCTTTGCAGGCTCCGTCACAGCCGCTTTATTCTTGGAGCGTTTTGTCAAAGAGACCCCTTGGATGCATTTTGACACCTATGGCTGGAATCCAACTGCGCGCCCGGCGCACCCCAAAGGCGGGGATATGTATGCTGTGCGCGCCGTCTATGCTTGGCTCAAAGCGGGCGGCTTGAATGCGCGTTTATCGACCTAGCGGGCAGGGTGCCAAACCTTGAGGACAGGATTGATTGCGGTCAATAGCGCGGCTATCACTGATGAAGCGATAGTTTGAGTAGATTTTACTGAGCAGGTCTGAACAAATTTCATCCAAAATTTCCTTAAGTTTGAATCACTTGAGTCCTGAAGATGGATGTTTGTCCATACAGTCCCTTGACCGCTGAATCCCGACTATGCGATTCACTGATTCGTCAATTCGATATCAATCACCGATTAAGGAGAGCCGCGCCAATGCCTGCAACTGAAACTGCTTTCGCGCCTCGCCTTGTTGCTGTCACAGACGCTGCAAAAATCGCCAGACCTCCCGTTAAGAAAATAAAGTCAGACAGGATTTCCCGTAAAGAGAGCCTTGCCTTTTGGCACCGCGTGACGTTGGCCTCGGTCCGCTCGGACGCGCCAGATTTATCGGCGCGCCAACTCGCCATGCTCATGACCATATATTTGGACGACGGGTTGCATACGGTTCGCTCGCTGGCCAAACATCTGAATGTGACGAAGGCCGCCATTAGCCGCGCGACGGATAGCCTCAGTAAGCTGGGTTATATTGAGCGTAAACCTGACCATAGGGACAAGCGCTCGGTTATCCTGACCCGCACGCCCGCTGGCATTCATTTCCTCTCTCAATTTGCGGATTTCATCCAAGCCGAGCGCCGCTAAACCCGCTATGGCAGTGGACAGCCGGACGCATTTAAAGCGCGGCACAAAAACCCAACCCCATTTTATTTCGGTCCCATCAGTGGATTTACGGATTGGGCCTTCTATGGGCACGCAAGCGCTCTATGGGCAAAGATTTGACGTGATTGCGACGGCAGACGGGATATGCCGCGGGGCGCTAAGGTCTATTCTCCCAAAGTCTCAACGTATTGATTATATAGGGGAGATTCCGCTCTCCGCCTTATCAATACATCCGTTAAAACCGACGCACCGCATTACCGCCGTCTCGGCCGCGATTTTTAAAACCGCTGATATTAAATCACCTCTCCTCGGGCATTTGCCGCGAAATGCTGTGGTTGAAGGCCGTAAGCAAGGCGAGTTTTTGAACTTAGCACAAGGCGGATTTATCCATGTGCGTCATGTTCAGACCAAGTCTGAAAATTCCAAACGGTCTTTTACCGAACTAGCTGAGGATATGCTGGGCCTGCCTTATATATGGGGCGGCACGGGATGGGTTGGGGTGGATTGCTCTGGCCTCGTGCAAAGTGCGCTTGCGGCGAGGGGCATGGATGCGCCGCGTGATACGGACCAACAAGAAAAGGCTTTGGGGAGGTCGGTTGAGTTTACGCAGAGGCTGCCCGGCGATTTGCTCTTCTGGCCCGGCCATGTCGGGATAGTGGCGCAAGGCGATCAGCTGCTCCACGCCAATGCGCATCATATGTGCACGGCTTTAGAGCCTATAGACACCGCCGTCGCGCGCATTGGCCCCGTCCGCACGGTCAAGCGGCTTTAGCGAAAAAACCCCACAAAAAAAGCCC
This sequence comes from uncultured Algimonas sp., assembly GCA_964576955.1. Lineage (GTDB taxonomy): Bacteria > Pseudomonadota > Alphaproteobacteria > Caulobacterales > Maricaulaceae > Litorimonas. Next base: position 804 of record CAZNXP010000222.1, on the reverse strand, counting down.
GCAAGCGGCGGGCTTAATTTAAGGATGTGATGTCGGCCTATTCCGGCGTTTTAATTTCTTTTACTATGTCTTTGACGACGTCTTCGACTTTCTCTTTGACCATTTCGTCTTTAATCATTTCTTCCTTGACCATCTCTTCTTTGATCATTTCGGTTTTTTCCATGACGCTGTCGCCCGCGTCTTCTTTGACCATTTCGTCCTTGACCATCTCGCCGTCAACCATTTCGGGCTTTTCGCCTTCGGCCATCACCTCTTTAGACATTTCGTCTTTGGTCATTTCCGCCTCGGCGGGTGCAGCCACAGGCAAGGCTTCTGGCGAGTCGTCCGCGACACGCAAATATTCAATTAAAGCCGCCCGTAACTCGGGTTGCGATATGCCATTAAAATTCATATTTGTGCCAGGCGCATATTTAGCTGGCTTTTTCAGATAAGCGTCCAGCGCTTCATAGGTCCAATTGCCTTCGAGCCCTGTCATTGCGCTTGAAAACTTAAAGCCTTCAGTTGACGCAATATCATTCCCAACAATGCCGTAAAGGGCTGGTCCTGTGCCGTGCCTGCCGCCTGGTTCGATATTATGGCAAGACTTACATTTATTGAAAACTTTTGCGCCTTTGGCCGTGTCCATCGCATCTACCCAGCTTTGTTGCGGGAAGGGCAGATCAATTGGTGCATCGCCCTCACCGGGAACCTCAATAGGTCCAACTTTATAAGCAATCTCTTCGCCGGCATGGGCCATAAAAAGACCCGGAAGTTTCATCAGCAAAAGCATGCCGAGACCTGTGGCGAGCACAGCGCCTGCAATTT
>CAZNXP010000221.1:0-3779 GCA_964576955.1 uncultured Algimonas sp. | reverse complement strand
GCGCCTTGCCGTCGGACATATTTATCTCTGTCGCCGCTGTCGCAGATTGGCGGCCTGAGACCTGTTATGATAAGAAAGCGCCTAAACCCAAAGGCAAAGTGCCGCCGCTCAAAATGGTAGAAAATCCGGATATTCTCGCGACAATATGCCAATCAAAAAAACGGCCAAAGCTCTGTGTTGGTTTTGCCGCGCAAACCCATGATGTCGTCATATTAGCGCGGGCGAAACGGGAGCGTAAATCCTGTGACTGGATTGTCGCCAATGATGTGTCGGGTGACGTCATGGGAGGCCATGAAAATGCCGTTACACTTGTCACCGACGCGGGAGAAGAAAGCTGGAGCCGCGCCAATAAAAACGCCATCGCCCGCAAGCTCGCCCAGCGCATAGGAGAGGCCTTCTCATGAAAAAATATATCATCATGACGGGATTAGCCCTCGCCATGTCTTCAACAGCTTGGGCGGATAATGTCGCCCATTGCGAAGTGCTGCTCGTGCAAAATATCGAAGATCCAGAGCTCGGCGGCACCATGCAAATTACCGCCTATCATCCCGCTGTCAGTTTTATCGCCTCTGTCTATGACGAGGACCCAGAGCATCAAACGCAAATAGAGGGGCATACTATCCGCGCCCTGCTCTGCCAACGAAACGACCTTATCCCAGCCGAGACAGATTACCCGATGATGGCGACGGGCATTCCCTTTGTTGTCTCGCAAGATTTCGATAGGACAGATACGGACAGCCTGACCGTGTTTTGGAAAGACGGCGCCTTTGACTATGTCTATAAGGGACATCCTTTATCAGATGAGGCTCAAAGCGATTTGGAAGCCCGCCTTGCAGATTTTACCGCGCGCGGCCTGTATGAAAAAGTGGACACGAAAACTGCCGATGATGAGGCCGTTGACGGGGAAACTGAGTCGGAGTCCGAAACTGGACCTGAGACTGAAACCGAGACTGAGACTCAAATCGAAACCGAGGCCAAATCCGACATCGAAGACCTAAAGGAAGAGACGATTGAAGAGGCGCTCGAAGACCAAGTTTCGTACCTTGAGGAAGAAAAGATCGCAGAAGAAAAGAGTGACGAATGACCCTTACACTTCAAATTAAACCCCTCGCCCATTTTGGCGACCTGCCGCTGCTGAAATTTGAAACCGCCCTTGCGGCAGGCGCAGACCTGCGCGCAGCATTAGACGCAGATATGGTTCTCGCGCCAAGTGAGCGCGCCCTCGTCCCAACGGGTTTCGCCATGGCCCTGCCCGCGGGTTATGAAGCGCAAATTCGCCCCCGCTCAGGCCTTGCCTATAAGCACGGGATTACCTGCCTGAACACGCCCGGCACGATTGACGCGGATTACCGCGGCGAGGTCAAAGTTCTGCTCATCAATCACGGCAGCGAGCCCTTCACCATCACCCGCGGCGAACGCATCGCGCAAATGGTCATCGCCCCTATCACACAACCAAATTTCGTGCGGGTCGAAACGCTCGACGACACAGCGCGAGGCGAAGGCGGATTTGGCAGTACAGGCACCGCCTAAGTGAGTTCAATTTCGGGATTTTGGGCGGGGGTTTATACCTATCCCATGGATGCCTTGCCCCCTGTGAATTTTGATTGCGAGCTCACCCAAAATGGCAGCCATATCTCTGGCGAGATTACCGAGTCCCACCGACCCGGACAAATGCTCGCGGCCCATATTTCTGGCACATTAGACGGACATAATATCGCGTTCATTAAATCCTACCACAAAGCTGGCCCTGCCTTTTTAGCCGACATCGCCTATTCAGGACAGGTCAGCCGAAAACAGGACCACATCAAAGGCATCTGGCAAGTCGGAAGCCGTATGGGGAGTTTCGAAATGCACCGCGACGCGGGCGAAATGCGGAAAGCCAAAACCCGCGAGATTATCCGCGGCTGGTAGCTTTGCGCAATTTTCAGACGCCGCGCTAATCTTTCAAGGCCGCGAAAATATTTTCGTGGAACCACGCAATCGCATCCTTAGCGCCCGCACCTTGCGCCAAGGGGCCGCGTTCAACGCGCCACGCGCGCTGAGATTGGCCATGTCACGTGATGTTGAATATCGTCTGGCCAGAGTTTCGCCATGTCCCGTTCGAATTGTTCTATTCGGCTGTACGCCTGGGCTGACTTTGCCCTTTTTATCGCTGACCAGGTGTCCACATATCCAAGTAAGTCAGGCCGGGTCCACTCGCGCTTAATTGCAAAACCTGACAGGCTGTCTTCTTCAAATGGAAAATCGAGGGTTTGATAGCCTGTTTCAACATGCTTACGTCTGTCTGGCCAAAATTCGTGGATGTCATTCCAATAAAACCGAGACAATCGTTCACCAATATCTCCCCTCATGCTTGGCACCCCGTAAGAGAGGAGCGCGAGGACGCAGTTCGGCCGCGCGATACGTTTAACTTCTGCGTAGAAGGCGTCCAAATCAAACCAATGGGCCGCTTGCGCTGCGACGACAAGATTGACCGAACGGGCGGGTAAACTCATCGCTTCGGCGGGCTCAACTAAGTAATTAATTTTTGGGTGGGGCTGCGCATATTTTATTTGTGAGTGGCTAGGGTCCGTCGCGGTGACCTGATCAAAATAAGTCGCGAGTAAGACAGACAACTGCCCTGACCCACATCCCACATCTAAAACATGGTCTGTCTGGCTGCATTTTTCTGCAAGCGCTTTGGCAAGTTCGGGGGGATAAGACGGACGCCGCCGCGCATATTTGTCTCCCCCATCAGCGAAATGATTAGTCTCAACCATGCGGGGCTGTCTTCCGTGCAACGCGAGACTTGTCAACTATCGACGTAATCAAAGTAGTTTTTGCATCCCGTTGGACGCGTTCTATCGCTTCTCTTGTGAAAAAATTCACCTCTTCAACATAAGAACCGAGCCCTCACCCCCGCTCAATAACCCCGCTGAGGCAGCCTATTGCGCCAGCGGCTTTGACGAGCTCATCCATCTCAACCGTGATACATTCCACGCCTTGGTCTTCGAAAAAACTCTGTGTGTTGGGACAGCCTGCGGGCATGAGGATTTTTCGGGGGGCGAGCGTGACAATGTTAAAGGCCTTGAGCTGCTCAACCTCTTCGAGGTCCGGCAGCCACGCGGTGCGGTAACCCCGCTCGTCCAAGGCCCGCACGCCGCGGTGCACGAAACGTTTTGGCCAGGCGATGGCTAAATCCTCCGCCACAATGCGCAACATGCCCATGAGATGCATCGCGCCAACCGACATATCGATGCGGATTAGCTCGACTCCCATTTCGGATAGAATCGACTCTAATTGATCCGCCCCCTCATCATTGGTCCGGAAACCGCAGCCGACAATAACCGTTTTAGAATCGAGCCACATGGCATCGGCCCCTTCAAAGGTTCCGCCGCCGCGAATAGAGCGAATGATAGGCACGCCGATGTCGGAGAGCCGCCGCGCTATCCAGCGCTCCTCACCTGCCCTAACGGTCGAGGCCGGCCGCGCCAAAATAGCCCCCTCGGGCGTCATGAAAAATAAATCAGCGCAAAACATTTGATTGGGCGTGGCGGGCGGCGAAGGCTTAACATGATGGACGGTCACGCCAGCTTTTTCATAGGCGCGCGCCATGGCCTGATGCTGGCGCTGGGCGCGCTTCACATTGAGCATCTCAATCATCTGCATCTCATTGGGATCATCAGAGGCGGTGAGCTCACCGCCAGGCTCATGTAAGAGGACCGATTTTAGCGGCGCATATTCTGACTGAATCCCGCAAGCACTCCAGATAGTGCCGATTTCTTCTTGCGTGGTTTTTA
>CAZNXP010000220.1:0-3781 GCA_964576955.1 uncultured Algimonas sp. | reverse complement strand
CTAACGCCTGAGACTTCTGACGCGTTTTTTGCTAAGGTGTCATTTGAACAGCCTTGGTGGGATGCATTCGACCTTCGTTTGTCAGCTAACTATTATGACTATCGCGTTGAAGATTCTATTGGTCAGTTGACATCTGGAACGATTTTGGGTGCCTGTTTTGATGCGGCCCAACAAACGACAACTGTTCAAAACGGTGTTCTTGTTGGTGATTTGTGTCAATTCCAATCACGAAACCCTGACACAGGTTTGCTCACTGGCATCAACGAATCCTCATTTAACTTGGGAGTCATTAACTCCGAAGGTGTTGATATCAATGGTGAGTTCTTTGCTGATTTGGATGCCGTGCAGGACAAATTGGGCTTAGCTGAAACGCCGAACTTTGGACTTGTCTATCGGGCGACTAGATCGATTGATAACTCCGAAGATATCACTGGTAACGGTACGTTTAATGATAATTTGGGTGTATTTGGTTTCCCCAAATTCCAGCAAAACATCACAGCAACAATGCGTTATGGAGACTTCTCTGTTTTGTATAGTCTTCAGCATCAAAATGCGACAGACACTGGCGTTGCGCCATTCGGTGGCGGTACCGTTTGTGCACCTGCGCTAATTGCGCGTGGTGAGGATCCTACAGGATGTACTGAATTCCTAGACCTCCCAGATGTCGAATTGCACAATGTTTCACTAACATATAATGCGGACACATGGGCTGCACGTGTTGGTGTTCGGAACATCGCGAATACAGTTGTTGTTCGTGACGGGGCCATTCCTGGTGATGGTAACACGGGTACACCATTTGGTCTTGGATATGATGCAAATGGACGGAACCTGTTCGTGAACATTTCAAAAAGATTCTAAGTTTAGATACTTTAAATCTCTAATCTCGACGGCAGGCCAATGGCCTGCCGTTTTTTTTGATAAGTGAGTTCCTCACACCAGATAGCTCACAGAGAGAAGGCTATGTGTGACAGGGGGATAACGCCTATTCTTGAAGTAATGATTTGTTTGAATTGGTAAGGGAAATTAGGCGTCGTTCTGTTCGGTAAAAGCCGGAAACGCTTTTGTGGTACCCAGCATAATTTTGATTGGGTTGCCAAAAACCGTTTTGAAGGAAATTATGCCCCGTTATACTCTCTTTCGATTGATATTTCGCCGCGTTTTATGTCGTCTTTGTATGTTCCCAGAAGCTTCTATTGCGAGAGTAGGAATATCCCTGCCTTTCGGTGGCAATTGTTGATTGGGGGCGATGAGCCTTTTGACCATTGTCTCTGCGACGTTCTATCCCGTCGCACAGGTTTATCCCATCTGATTGGCATCGAATTCTCGCAAGTACGCCGGTACAAGACGTAGGGTCGGATATTCATATGGCGCTCAATCTTATACTCTTTGGGCCACCCGCAGCTGGGTTATAAGGCCCGCAGGCACATCGCCTCGCTACTGAGAGTGGTCTTGTCAGCGTAACATAGGCAATATGAAACGCGCGGCGGGCGCCTTAATGGTTCTGTGCTTGGCAAAAATGGCCTTCTTTGAAAATGATGAAGTAGTTCTGGGTCTCGACCCGCGCTTAAAGGCGGTCTCCTAAGTCAAAATCAAAACCATTTTCTCATTGCCGCGCTGGCGGCAACATTAATTTCCGCATAAACTTCCGATGGCATTAAGAGCTGATTAGCGGGGAGGGAGGTTTGAAAATGTTTATCCTATTCTCTCCCGTCCAACCCGAAAGTCCTTATCATTACTTTATTTCAGGAATATCAGCCTTTAGCTCTTGCCCAAATTTCGCGGATTGCCGTGCCCGCAGTGCCGCTTGAACTTCCGGAAGCGCTGCGATTTCCTGTAAGGTCTGAACGTCCTGCGCCAATTGCGCAGAGCCTGTGAAGAGGTCATTGATTTGGTCCTCTATGCTTTTCTGGCGAGGGAAAACCTTAATCCGAACATCTTCATCTGCATCAATTTCCGCGAGTTTTTTCGCCGCATTAATTGCTGTCATGATACCGCCGAGCTCATCGACAAGACCGATGTCTTTGGCTTGAGCGCCCGTCCAGACGCGGCCTTTGGCGATTTCCTTGACCCGCTCTAAGGGGAGGTCTCGGCCATTGGCAACTCGCGTCGTGAAGTCATCATATATGTCTTGTAATTGCCCGCGATAAGCTTCCGCTTGGCTCGGAGAAAACGGCGTATCGACGGAATAGACGCCAGCATATTCGCCGCCAACCGTAATGCCTTCAATATTATAGCCCACTTTATCAAATGTGCCTTCTAGCGCGATTTTTCCGCCATAAACGCCAATGGAGCCTGTGATGGTTTGGGGTAGGGCGACAATATGGTCCGCATGCGCCGCGACATAATAGCCGCCAGAGGCCGCATATTGGCCCATTGAGATGATGACAGGTTTGCCGGCGTCTCGCGCGCGGTCAGCGGCGGCGAGGATTTGGTCGGATGCGGCGGGGCTGCCGCCGGGGGAGGAGACGCGGAAAACTATGGCTTTTACCTTCTTGTCTTTGATGGCTGCGTCAAATCCGGCAGAGACGGTGTCGCCGCCCATCGTGATACCTTGAGAGAAAAGCGAGCCGCCCGAAGATTTCCCGGGCAGGACAGCGCCTTGGCCGCCGATGAAAGCAATCGTATTTTTGCCCGTTGTTGTGCCCGGTCCATAAGACGAGATTTTGGTGAAGGCGATTTTATCATCCCCGACTTTCTTGCGGATATAATCTTTCGCTTCTTCGAGTTGTCCTAATTTATCGACCATGCCTGCCTCTAATGCGGTCTCTGCACTATGCGGCGCGGCGGATAGCACTTGAGAGAGCCCAGGCACTGTCATGCTGCGGTCTTCTGCGATCTGCGCGACGGCATTGTCATATATAGAGGTGAGGTAGCTTGTTGTGGCTTCTCTATGGGCCTCTGTGAAATCTTTGCGTGTATAGCTATTCACAGCGTTCTTATATTCATGGAATTGGAAAAACTCTGGGTCGGCGTCGAATTTTTCCATTACGCCGCCAAAGAACTCTGATTCCGAGCGCATGCCGGAGACAGCAAATCCCGTCGTGTCCTGCATCCAAATTTCATCTGCGGCTGAAACGGCCTGATATGACATCAAAGATGTGCTCTCAAAGCCTTGGGCGTGGGCGATGACGAATTTATCAGAGGTTTTGAAATCTAATAAAGCGAGTCGCAGTTCCTCGGCGCTTGCCGGCGCCATGCCAAAATTCTCTGCGCGGATGAAAACACCCTTTACGGATTTGTCCTTTTTTGCCCGATTTAAGGCGTAGACTGTGTCCACCACAGATTTCCGGCTTTCCCCAAAGAGGCTTTCGCCAATCGAATGATCAATCATCGGCGTGCGCAGATCCAAGGTTAAGACCTTATCAGGTGTCTTTTCTCCCACTGACGAGAGAGCGCCAAGGAGGCCGAAAAACATGAAGATGAGAATGAGCAAGATGAAAAAGCCGAAAATACCGGCAATTGTTCCGGCCATTGTGATGAAAAACTGGCGCATGCGAATCAATCCGTTGTTAAAATTAGCTGAAAACCAAAGACTGAAGCCGCCCGGCGTCAGACTATGTTTCTTATTATTTGTTGTTAAACGATAAGAAGATACTCGCAAGGGCTCTTTTGCGCCAATTCACAGTTTCAGCTTAAATAGGGTTGGCCGATTAGGACTGTTACCATTCTGTCGAGTCTGACATTTTTTGCCTTAAACCGTTGCCATGTGGAGGCGTGCCTATTATGAGGCCGCTCACGTCAGACTTCACAAGTCACATTGGGGCGTAGCCAAGCGGTAAGG
>CAZNXP010000219.1:0-3793 GCA_964576955.1 uncultured Algimonas sp. | reverse complement strand
CCTGCAACGCTGAACCGCACAAGTACAAAATAATCGAAGACTCCACCAGAAAATCGTAAAAAGTTGGAGAGCAGGTCAATATCTTTGCTCATAAATCGCCACTTTGAAAACCCTTTTTCATTTCGATTTGATTTTTAAGTTTCATCTGGATTCGCATTACCTCGACGGCTTCATCAAGAGTACATCTGTCAGGCGCGTCTCCAGTTTTAAGCATGTTGAGAAACGTTTCATGTTGTTTCAGGTAAAAATTTCCTGGCTTTACATTCAATACTTGATGACCCTTCAAGAATTCTCCCCGAGGTTCAAATAGAGTTATAGCATTTTGGAAAGTTCCTTGAATTGATCCTTCCAAAATTCCGTTTTTTCCATCAATTTCGATACATTGCCGGAATACTGGCGAGGTCATATCCGCCTGCAGAAGTACCCGTGTTCCATTCTCCATTGTTAGTTGAGCTACGACCCAATCCTCAGCATCACAATCAACGGCTTCATCTTTGATGTTTCTTGTTTTGCGAATAATTGCCGCATCATGAAGTTGAATCTTGACCGCATTTCCAAAATACCAAACGGCTAAATCTATCATATGGACCATCATTTCGCTTATTGCTCCGCCGCCTTTAGACTCTCGGTGCTTCCAGGATTGATCCGAGCCTCGGCCAGCAATTCGGAAAACTGCATGCTGGCTCTTCCCGAGAACATTTTGTTTTGCATCCCCCAAAAGTTCATTAATTTTATCAAATACCGGCGCGAAGCGATATATAAACCCTACCATTCCAGGAACTGTCGTTAATTTAGACAGGCGAGCTAACTCGACCGCTTCCTCATAAGTGCTGGATAAAGGTTTCTCGACCAGAAACGGTTTTTTATTCAATAGAGCCTGCTTACACAACTCAAAATGCGAGGGTGTCGGCGTTGCAATAACAACACCGTCTACTTTATCGTTTTCAAATATGTCAATTAAAGGCATTGCGGTAACACCCGTTTCATAGGATCGTCCAAGTTTTAGCGCTACATTGTGGTCCCTATCCGCGACAAACACTTCGTCTACCTGATTTGACCCTAGCAAACCTGAGATATGTTTAGGGGCTTGTTTTCCGCACCCTATCATTGCAATTTTCATAATATTCTCGTCATTTTCTATGCTATTAACTGAATAGTGATTATACTAGAGGGAACTAGTTGAAAGTGGTGAATAGAACATCAATACTATCAAGAGTAGTCTCGAAGAGCTCAATGTAGACAATTCTATGGATTAATTACTTCCCTAAAATTTTAAACTATGATAATCGCCTTCAAATCACTTCGATTTCAAAACTATCCAAATCATCAGCATATAGAAATTTTATATAGAAATTTTTCGACATGAAAACTACGCTTCTTTTGTTAACTACTGCCTGCTTATTTCTCGTAAGCTGCGCCGATTCAAGCTATGAAACTGAATCTCAATCAAATAATTCTATCCCGATCGCTGATACGGTTGATCAAAAAAACCTAAAGAGTTTTTGCTCTGACGGAATTGAATTGGGTCTTCTTCGCGTTTCAGGTGCGAATTGGGTAAACGGAGTTGGCAAACAAACCCCTTCCATATTGCTTGATGCTAATATCTCAGAAAATTTAAATGATTTTGTTTCAGTTCAAATCCCATTCGAAGAAATTTCGAGAAAAATAGTATCTTCTCGTAAAACGGGGAATGGAAGACAAATCCTAGTCCTGCAAGGGAATGTGATATCAAAATCTTCTGATGTTTCTTCAATATGCCTTCGCAAAAATTAACCTCCAACACAGGATAATAATTGGAGGTTTGATATTTGATTTGATTGCAACAAGCTATGTTGCTAATAATTTTTACTCAAATTATAAAACTCGTAATAAAGGACAATCACCGTGGCCAAAGCAAATAAACCAAATAAACCAAATGTAATCGACGCCAAAAATTTAAAAGCTCAAACGCAGGAAACAAAAGATAGGGCGGAGTTATTTGAAGCTCGTGCGCGTATATCTACTGCTCAAACGGATATTGCTCGAAATCAATTAGAGCGGTTAAAAATTATGTCGGAAATGGATAAATTGAGTGCAACGAAATCCTAGTTAACTACGTTTATAAAAAAGTAGATTAAAGTATAGGGGAATGTGCAATCGATAGGGTTTTTTGAATTTAGTTTGTGAGTCGAAATGTGAGGCCATAAATTAGAACATTCTCACCGCCCGTTGGTTTTGTTTCTTGAGCTTAAATGAATTGCCACGCAAAAAACCCCTTTCTGACAAGTAAGTCTATTCAATTATCCTATCATCGATTGGGATATAAAATCTGTTTTAGCGGGGCCATATGCTAAATATCTCTGAACCAATTAAAAGTAAAATTAGGCAGATCATTCGTAGTGCTTATTCAATTCTCGTGCCTTCAGGTAAACGAATTTTGATAAATTCGCTAGCGGTTAAAGAAAAAAAAAATAGAGAGTTAAGCGAAAAACTAATCCTAAGTCATAGAAAGAACAAAATTCTCCATAAAAAAAATTTGCTCCTTGAGAATGAGCACTTTAAAATTGGCCCCGATTGGGAATTGAAGAATTTTGAAAAAATTTCTAAAAACTCGGATTATGAACTAGAAATTATAAACCTTAAAAATCAAATTTCTATCTTAAACTCTCGCATAGGCCAAGGCCCTAACACTCAAATAAACCACAAACTGCGAGAGGTAAATGATTCATTGAAGACAAAGCTAAAGAACGCCATTGGGTTCAATCGGACCTATGGTGTTCTTATTAAATACTTATCTCAAGAGAATAACCTGAACACCAATGCATTCAGCATAATTTCGGAACAGAATTTTGATTATGTTCTTGCCCACGATATTTTAGGGCTCTTCTCCGCAAAGACTTTAGCCGCTCACTTTAATTGTCCGCTAATTGTAGATCTTGTCGAAGAGCACAATCTAATGAAAAGAAGCGGCGATTTCTTCCGCAAAAACTTATCCGAAAGTGAGGCGACCCTAATCAACAATTTGCTTTCGGTTATTGTAAATTCCGCCCAGAAGCAAATTCTAATCGGCCCAATTCAATATAAGAAATTCACCGAAAATGTGCGAAAACGAGGAGCTGAATTCCTGCCTAATTATCGCAATGCTTATAAATCGGAAAAGGATGTACGGGAATTCGTTGACACATTACTGGAAGAAAAAATTGGAATCGGGCAAACTTTCATCTGCGTCCCAAATACAATTTTGAACGCAGTTGAAATCAAGATTTTAATTGGCGCTATTGCTAAGTCAGGTGTAAAATTACCTATTGTACATGTTGGTAAAGAACTGGCTGACGATGTTCGTATCGAAGTAGAGGACTATTGCACAAAAAAAAGAGTCCAGTTTCATGAATTCGGGCTCTTAGATTATGATCATTATCGAGAAATTCTCAGCAGGGCTTTATTTTGTAGCTTTATGACGCAGGAGGCCGTTTTTAATATAAAATATGCGTTTCCCAATCGTTTATTTGATGCTGTTTCAACCCAAACGCCCATTTTAACAAGCGGATTCGTACAAGTTGGTGATTTCGTCAAAGAGAAATCAATTGGAGTTTATGTAGAAGGCAAACAGACGATTACTGCGCTCAGTGCAGCTGTCTCAAAAATGGTTGATTCCCATGAATCTTTTAAATCCAGTTTAAAAAACGTTTCCCAATCCTGTAGCTGGGATTACGTTTTCTCTAAAGCTTTTAAATCAATAAAGCCTGGAAAACGTATCCTAATTATAACGCGCAAGGATGTTAGACAAAATCAACGCATTCGAAATTTGTATACG
>CAZNXP010000218.1:0-3858 GCA_964576955.1 uncultured Algimonas sp. | reverse complement strand
AAAACGCCAACAGCATTTCCCGTTTTATCATCAGAACGGAAGGAGTTGGAGCAGACCATCTCCGCAAAGCCTGACGTCTCATGCGCATCCGTCATGCGCTCCGGCCGCATCTCATGCAGGATAACGGGAACCCCGCGAGAGACACATTGCCAAGCCGCTTCCGAGCCAGCCATGCCAGCGCCGATAATATGAACGGGTTGAATGTCTTTAATCATGAGCGGCGCTCTAGTCCTGCAAAGCGACATAGGCAAGCCTAGCCTTGCAGCCGATCTCACTCTCTTCTAGGTTTCAATCGGGAGAGATCAATATGACAAATAACGTAATACAAGCCCCTCAATTTGATTTTAGCGCCGCCGTAACTCAGATGTTCAACTTACCAGGCGGAAAGGGCTATTTATTTCGCGTTATAGGATGTGGGACTTTATTGCTCTCAGCGGCTTTTGTTTTGCTCGGCATTCCTATTGTGAAGGCATATGTCTCAATGTTCCGTTTGATGATGGAGTTGGATTTAGCTGAAGGGCTGTCAGATGCCGAAGAAGCGGAAGCCATGATGAAGGTTATGGCCCCTATATTCGCTTCAATGGGTTTCTTTTTTCTTCTCTATATCATTCAGTTTGGAACTTATATTTCTGTAGAAACAGCGCTCTATCGCAATATTATTCGTGGAGAAGATAAAGGCTTTTTCCCGCTTCGTTTCGGCGGTGATGAATGTAAAGTTCTGCTCACGCGAATTGTTGTGGCTTTGATTTTATATGCGGTATTTTTCGCTGTTTACTTTGGCGGCGCGATTTTCGGCTTTATTTTATTTGGATTGGGTGCGGCCACTGAATCCGCCGCAATAATGGGGATTACTGGCATCTTGGTGGCCCTACTCGTTTTGGCTGCCATCGGCATTTTAATTTATGGCTCTATCCGTTTGGCACCCTCCGCTGCCTTTACAGTCAGGGATGAGGATTTCACACCTATTGGGTCTTGGGGGCCGATGAAGACTTATTTCTGGCCTACACTTGGTGCGCTTCTAGTTGTCGGGATTGTTGGATATATTGCTTTGATAATTGTATTTTTTTTGGCCTTTGGAATTTTAGTAGCGACAAGCGGCATTTTGCCCGCGTTATCCACACTTGAAGCCGAGGAGGACGTCGTCCCTGATTTTTCACTTGTATTGGATACGTTAGGATCCGCTGGTTTTATCATTCCTTCCATTATTTTTGGGGTAGTTTTAGTCGCGCTCAGTCTTTTATATCTGGGCGCGATTTGGTCAATCTGGGGATATATCGCGAAGCTTACAGAACGAAGGGAAGGGACGATTGGAGCAGGGGAATACAATTAAAGATGCCTAAATAGATTTAAAATTAGGGATATCGCCTAAGATGTGCTAAGGTAAAACCAACTTTGAGGAGAGAGACTATGCCGAAACAAATCGTTAAATCCGCACTATCCGCCCTTATCGCCATTGGGATTTCCCATATAGCGATAGCAGAAACGCCGCCCGAGGTTGCCGAGTCTTACGAGGCTTACAAATCTGCGGTTTTGTCTTTAAATCAAGAAAAGGCTGAACAATCGGCATTAGCTGCTTGGGAAGCAGCAGAGGAAACTTTAGGTGCCACAAGAACAACAGGTGACCTTGCGCAAAATTATGCGGATATAGCTGTTGTCACTAAATCTAATTATAATAAAATACGCAATGCCTATAAACGTTCAATTAAACTCGCATCTTTGTATCCAGAAGAAGAAGCTCTCATGGTTCGTATGGAAAGAACCATAAGTCTCGCATCCATATCTAGACGTCGTGATTTAAATTCGCATCCAATGCAGGTCTTGATTAATAAAACCATCCGGAATGCTGAAGCCGCAAATATTCAGGCCAAAACACTTTTGGCTGATCTTTATACTTTTCAAGCGATACAATCCTACAACCCCAGTTTTCGTACTGGCTCTATGAGGCTAAGCGCTGAACGTGCAGTCACTCTCTATGGGGCAGCTCAGGACGGATTATATTCACCCTACCGCGAATATGCTGAACAATTAGCCTCTTGTGGAAATTGCGATCCGCTCTTTCCCTCGGGTGTGGGTGCACCGAAATTTGATGATAACTGAATTACTCAGCTGAACCTCGGTTGATCTATAAAACTTGACGAGAGTGAATTCCTCTTGCTGGAAGATCGGATATCGAAAAATTTCTAAGACGCATTTTTCGTCGCCGACTTTTAGTATTGCGTTTTCATAGCGTGATTAATATCTTTCCAAAGATAATTTCTTGGAGGGGATATTCAATGAAAATTGCGGTTTCAGTTTTGTCATGTGTCTTAGCGTTAAGCTTTTTAACAAGCTCGCCCGTACAGGCGCAGATACCTAATGAAGTCATGACGTCCTACAAGGCTTATAGGACGGCGTTGAAAGATAAGGATGCAAAAGGGGCTTTGAAACATGCCAAGGCGGCTTGGGAGGCTGCAGAAGAACATCTAGGCGATCATAAAACCACGGGGGATTTGGCTCAGAATTACGCAGATATTAATTCTGGCCTCACCGTTTCAGATTCTCAAATTAAAGCGATGAAGCGCGCGATGGATCTATCGTCATTTTATGGCGCGGATGGGAATGAAACCTATCTGCAACGCGGCGTCCAATTATTGGGGTATTATGCGACGAATGCAGAGCTAAGAAGAAGTCAGAAATTAGCGAAAGAACTCGTTTCATTTTCCAAAGAGAACGGTCTTGATCGGACTATATTTTATGCTGAAACGCTCACACTTCATGCGGCCACCTATATAACATCCCGAGATGGCGAAAAGATGAAAAAGTTGACGGAAGAAGCGATTGATGTTTTTGAAAATCCTGCTGATGATTATCAGTCCGCATATCCGATATTTGCGCATCTCTATAAGGGTTTTGGTCATGAATATGACGAAGAAATTTTAGAGGCTGCACTCAGCTACCAAAAGGTCATGGATTCTGTGGGTAAGCTGGAATATGAAACCCATTCGATCGTTGGACGGGCGTTAGGGCGTTGGAGCCATATGCGGGGCCGCTTACGGCGAACAGGTGAGCTTGATAACGCACGGGCGGCAGGACTTTGCGATTGCTGGCCTTATGATATTGAACGTAATGAATCTGTGAAACCTTTAAAACGTACGCCGCCAAGGTTCCCAGGACGAGCGCGGCGAACCTCTGTGTCGGGTTTTACGATTGTGCAATTTGATCTCGATGATAAGGGGAATACAATCAACCCCAAGAAAATCGTCTCTTGGCCTCAGGGAGTCTATGAGGAAGCCGCTCTAAAATCACTTGAGAGTTGGGAATATTCTCCACGAGCAGAGGGCGAAACAGATGCGGACCGAAAAAATCTGATAACCACAATCCGTTTTGACATAGTCGATGCACGCGGAAATCCTGTTTATTAGGCTGCTGCCTAACCCGCTTTTATTCGCGCCTTATCGCGCTCCAACATCGGTTTGAGGAAGCGTCCCGTCCAGCTTTCCTCCACTTTCGCGATGTCTTCGGGCGTGCCCGTGGCGACAATTTGGCCGCCGCCATCGCCGCCTTCGGGGCCAATGTCGATGACGTGGTCTGCGGTTTTTACGACGTCTAGATTATGCTCGATGATAATCATTGTGTTACCCGTCCCGACAAGCTCATTCAGCACGGTCAGGAGCTTATTCACATCTTCAAAATGCAAGCCCGTTGTTGGCTCATCCAATATATAAAGCGTGCGGCCTGTGGCGCGCTTTGAGAGTTCTTTTGCCAGCTTAACGCGCTGTGCTTCACCGCCTGAGAGCGTTGTCGCTTGTTGGCCGACTTTGAGATAGCCGAGCCCGACGCGTTGGAGCGTCACCATTTTATCGCGAATACTTGGCACAG
>CAZNXP010000217.1:0-3872 GCA_964576955.1 uncultured Algimonas sp. | reverse complement strand
GAGGAGAGAGACGGGGAGGAGTAGATGTTTCATGACGGCTATTAAACAGGGTTTTTGGATGTGGGGGAAGGGGGAGTGGGTCCGCAATTCAAACCCGTGAGTGACGGAAAAGAATAAATTAAAATCAACTGCTTATAAAAAAGATAAAAAATTGCATCCACATCTTTCGATTTCAGGGCCATATTAAACTCGTTCTTTCAGACATGGGACAGGCAAGTATACGTGACTGGTCGGTTTGAGGGACGGTGTGTCTAGGTGAGGTGGGTAACGCCATTTTATCGGGGCCGTATCGCGAGAGCCTGACGGGGTGGAACCCCCGCAATCCAGTAAGGCCGCTTTATGTAAAGCACCGCCGCAGATTCAAAACTGCGTAAAACATTTTCTCTTTTGGTCTCCATCGCGGGGCTGAATCTGCGGGCAGTCCTGTTTTTCAGGTCCATCCTATCTTCGGCAAATCCTTCGATGGTTTGCAAGCGTACTCGCTTGCCTTATCCGCGCAAGAAAAAGCCGTAAGCGGGATTATCCGTCTCTGGCGCCATGGGATAACCTGTCCCTGCGAGCTGCGCTTCAAGGGCGGGAATGTCGTTCTCAGCGACGTGAAAGCCGCAAAGCACATGACCTTCCGCCGCGCCGTGATTGGAGTAATGAAAGAGCGAGATATTCCACCGCGCATCCAGCGTTTCCAGAAATTGCGTCAACGCGCCGGGGCGTTCTGGAAACTCAAATCTATAAATGGCTTCGGCGCGGTTATTGCCCCGCCCGCCGACCATATGGCGCAAATGGCGTTTTGAGAGCCTGTCATGTGAGAGGTCTGTCACTTGAATATTTTGCGCTGCCATATCCTTAATGACCTTTGCGCGGTCTGTGAGATCGCGGGTTTTCAGCCCGACCAAAACATGGGCCTCTTGGCGCTCGGCAAAGCGGTAATTAAATTCGGTCACAGCGCGCTGGCCTAGGGCGCGGACAAAGTTCAGGAATGCGCCCGGCTGTTCAGGTATGGTGGCCGCAAAAAGCATTTCCTCGCCTGCGCCAAATTCTGCGCGGTCAACCATATGGCCGATGCGGTCGAAGTTTACATTGGCCCCAGAAAGCGTGACGACGAGATCGCCATCTGGCGCTTTGCCGTCGCGAATTTGCTTGATGACCCCTGCCAATCCAATTGCGCCTGCGGGCTCGACAATGGTGCGAGTGGCTTCGAAAATATCACGCACGGCAGCGCAAATCTCGTCATTACTGACGGCCATTTGCTCATCGACAACCTGCGTACAAATGGCGTGGGTGAGCGTGCCAAAGGTGCGCACCGCGACGCCGTCGGCAAAGCCGTCTACGCTGTTCAGGGCAACGGGTCTGCCTGCCGCGAGGGCCGCGCCCAATGTCTGCGCGCCTTCGGGCTCCACGGCGATGACTTTGGCATTTGGCGCATGGCGTTTGAACCATGTGCCAATGCCGCTGACCAATCCGCCGCCGCCTGTGCAGACATAAATGGCCGCAGGCGTGCGCGGCATTTGCTCCAAGATTTCCTTGCCGACTGTGCCTTGCCCCGCAATCACCTCGCGTTCGTCAAAGGGGTGGACAAAGACCCCGCCGTTCTCTTCGGCATGGGCAATGGCCGCCTCGCAGGCTTCGTCATAGGTGTCGCCGATGAGCTGCGTTTTCGCGCCCATGGCTTCCACCGCGCTGACCTTAATCGGCGGGGTTGTCACGGGCATAAAAATAAGCGCTTTGATTTTATAATATTGCGCGGCCGCCGCCACGCCCTGCGCGTGATTACCCGCGCTGGCGGCAACAACGCCGCGCGCGCGTTCGGCCTCACTCAGCCCCGCAATGCGGTTGGCGGCGCCGCGAATTTTGAAGGAGAACACATCCTGCATGTCCTCACGTTTCAGCCAGATATTTCGGCCCAAGCTGGCCGAGAGCTTTGGTGCAAATTGCGTCGGCGTGCGCTGGGCAAGGCCGTAGACTTGCGCTGCGTCAACGCGCGCGCGCAAATCATCGAGATCTATTTTGGGCGAATTAGCGTCCGACATATTTCGCAATCCATTTGCCAACTTGGGAGGTGCTTAGCTGGCCGCCTAAATCCCCTGTCGTTTGATTTTCCGAAAGGGCGGCTTCCACGGCTTGTTCTATCGCATCAGCCTCAGTCTCTAAGCCAAAGCTCAAGCGGAGCATCCAAGCGGCGGATAAAATCATCGCCAGCGGATTGGCTTTGCCTTGCCCCGCAATATCGGGCGCGCTGCCGTGAATAGGTTCGAACATGCCCATACGTCCGTCGGAGACAGAGGCCGAAGGGATAACGCCCATAGATCCGCAAAGCACAGAGGCTTCATCCGTCAATATATCGCCGAACATATTCTCGGTCAGGACAACATCGAAATCCTGCGCGCGGGTCAGCATATGCATGGTCATGGCGTCAATAAGTAGATGCTCGACCTCAACTTCGGGATAGGATTTGGCAACCTCATTAACCGTCTCGCGCCAGAGGCGGGAGGTTTCCAGCACATTAGATTTATCAACGGAGGTGACCTTCCTGCGCCGCGTCATCGCGAGCTCGAACGCTTTAATCGCAATGCGGCGGACCTCGGCTTCGGAATAGCGGCACTCATCATAAGCGCCTCTCTCGTCGCGGCCTTTCTCGCCGAAATAAATCCCGCCCGTGAGCTCGCGCATGACGATAAAATCAACGCCTTCTAGCCGCTCGCGTTTCAAGGGCGCGCGGTCAATCAGCGCAGGATAAGGCGCGCAGGGACGGATATTGGCGTAAAGATTGAGCCGCTTGCGCAGCGGTAAAAGTGAGCCCAGCTCAGGACGGTCTGGCCCTTTGAGATGGTCCCATTTCGGCCCGCCTACTGCGCCAAGTAAAATCGCGCCTGTCCGCTTGCAGCTCTCATAGCTCTCATCGGGGAGGGGCTTGAGGCCCGCGTCAATCGCGGCGCCGCCAACCAGATGATGCTCGGCGTTCAGTGAATGACCAAATTTCGCGGCGACTGCTTTGAGGACCTCTAGAGAGGCTGCGCCAACTTCAGGACCAATCCCGTCGCCGGGAAGATAGGTGAAATTAATCTCAGCCACGCTTTGCCTCAAATTTCGCAATCGCACCCGATTGATTTTGTAGATAGCCCATCTCGTCAACGCCCTCCATGAGGCAGTGGCGAGAGAAGGCGTCTATCTCGAATTGATAGGTGCCGCCATTGCGCGGCAGGCGGACTTCGCAATTTTCTAAATCTACGCTCACTTCTACGCCGGGATTTTCTAGCAGCCACTCATGGGCGCGCTTTTCAATGATGATGGGTAGCAGCCCGTTCTTCAGCGAATTATTGCGGAAAATATCTGCAATCTCGGAACTGATGACGACGCGGATGCCGTAATCGGTGAGGCCCCAGGGCGCATGTTCGCGGGAGCTCCCGCAGCCAAAATTATCGCCCGCGACGAGTATTTCGCAGGCCTTGCCGCCTTCCGAATTTAAGACGTGATCTGTCGGGTTTCCATCTGCATCATAGCGCAAGTTCGAGAAGACATGCTCGCCCAATCCTGCCTTTGTCGTCATGGACAAAAATTTAGCGGGCATGATTTGGTCTGTGTCGATATTCGTATCGCTTAAGACCAATGTTTTGGAGGTGACGTGTTTCAAAGGGGCGAAGCTCATGCTGCGGCCTCCATCTTGCGCGGGTCGGTGATGACGCCGCTGACCGCAGTCGCGGCGGCTGTTTCCGGCGAGGCCAAAACTGTGCGTACGCCGGGGCCTTGGCGGCCCATGAAATTACGGTTGGAGGTCGAAACGACGAGATCGCCCGGCGCGCCAATATCGCCGTTCATACCGAGGCACATGGAGCAGCCAGCTTCGCGCCATTCTGCGCCGGCGTCTAAAAAGATTT
>CAZNXP010000216.1:0-3914 GCA_964576955.1 uncultured Algimonas sp. | reverse complement strand
CCGCCGCAATCGATAATCGCCTCACCCGTGCCTGCCATCAGGCAAACGCCGCTCACCATCCCAATCATGAGACCGCCTGCGGCAAAGCTAAGGAATCAGAACGAAAAATCATAATTATGGTCTAGGGCCTCGGCGGGGAAAGGCAAATTCTCTCTTTGTTAAGCTTCATTAGTAACTCGTTAACCGACTCGAATTAGCGCGAAAATATGTTCAGGACGATTAACAAGATTAGCCTCTTTGTTATTGGCGGCATATGCACGGCTGCTATCACAGCCTGCACGCCCACTTATCAGACATCGGCCTATGGTCAGGGCAGTACTGGCTTTGAACAAGCGCAATATGGCTATGATTATGCCTCTGGCCAATCGGCCTATGGTTATAACCAAGGCCTCTATGATTATGGAACGGCCCAAGGCTTCAACTATGGAAACGCATTTAACGGCGGCGCAGCGCTGAGAGGCCCATGTACACATACCGCGCAAAGCTGCGGCATGATGGCTGTTGTCCCTGTCTATCCCGTATATCAAGTCATCACCCCCTTACCAGCGCCCGAAGTTCAACCTGTCGAGGTTCCCACAATCACGATTGAGGAGCCTAGACCTCTTACCGTAGAAATTTTCGACCCAGAGCCCGAACCCATATATGAACCCGTCACGAATTTCTGGCCCGAGCCAGAGACGCCGGTTCAAAGCTGGGAACCTCTCCGCAAGTAAATCCCTAACCTGCACGGCGCGCTAACTGCACCTGCGTCACCGCATGATTGCCGTGTGTTATGGCAATCGCTAGGGCGTCCGCCGCATCGCCCGCCTTCACATTAGCGCCGTTGAGCAAAAGATTGACCATATGCGCCACTTGCGCCTTATCGGCTGCGCCTGTGCCGACGACGGATTTCTTTACAAGCCGCGCCGCATATTCACCCACATTCAACCCATTGCTCGTCGCCGCCAAAATACAGGCCGCGCGGGCTTGGCCCAGTTTTAAGGCGCTCATGGCATTATTTTTCATAAAGGCCTCTTCAACGCCGGCCTCTGACGGTCTGTATTCAGCAATCAATTCATTTAAGCTGTCGAAGATAAAATGAAGACGCGATGCCAAAGGCTCTTTGCTCGGCGGTTTTATAACGCCATGCGCAACATGGGTTATTTTATTCCCCGCCTTATCAATCACCCCCCACCCACAGGCGACAAGTGAGGGATCAATCCCGATGATACGTGCGGTAGACATAAAAGAACGTTACGTGAACAAAAAAGATTTGCCAAGGATTGTTTTATTTTTCTTCTCTCTAATTATCTTAACCTCCCAATAGGTTGACATTAGCGCCGCTCACGGTTCCGTGAGCAAACCTCACGAAAAGTACACCCTTAGTTGTTTTGCGTTCAAAGTGCTGACCCAACATAAGTATCTGCGTCTCGAATCCCTTTTCTGAGACGACAACCAATGAATAAGCTACGTCTTTAATCGTGCTTTTTCTTTTTACCGACCTGTCATTATCCCCTTAGTGACAGGTCTTTTTTTTGGCCTGACCTTTCACCTGCACATGGTTCTGTAATGCTTCCTAATGATGGCGGTCTTTGCCACCAAATTGAGGCGGAACTGACGAATATCTCACGGGTTCGAGAGTAGGTTTCACCAAATTTGCACCGTCACTTGTTTTGTACGTGAGACCTTTTTGAGCGATAGGGCGATCAACGTCATTGAGTAATCATTCCTGGCGTCAGACGCTACGGTTCTAGCGCCCCAGAACCGTAGCGTCGCTTCTCACCCCGACCTGTCTTTCCCCCAGAAGACAAGGTCGGGTTTACCGTTCACAAAATTCAAATTTCACCTATCTATCCATCTTGGTTGCATAAGCGCCTGAGTCTCACGGTTTCGAGATTGATACTCACGAAATTTGCACCGTCACTTGTTTTGTATGTGATAGCTTTTTCCGCGATAGAGTGATCAACGTCATTACCTCCCCTTCCTGACGTTAAAACGATGATTAACGTCTTTGATCCCCTTCCTGACGTTGAACACTATGGTTGAAGCGCTTCAAATAAGTCGCCTCAATTCTTACACACCCGACCAGTCTTTTCCCTTGAGACTTGGTCGGGTTTTTATTTGGCGATTACCCATCCGCATTAAAAATATAAGCCTTATTGCGAACAGTAACATTCGGCCGAGTTTTCTCACGCTCAAACCAATCCCACCCTGTTTTCAAATTTTTCCAAAAGGCATGGTTTGGATTATCTCGCTGCGCCTCTAAATTCTCGGCTGTCATCTCAAATGGGAATATATGGACTCGAATAAAGGACTGCCCACCAGCAAAGGCGGCTTCGACATCGGCATAAATCTCTTCAATACCGTCATTCGTCATGGCGTAACACCCGATCGAGACGCACTCCCCATGCACCATAAGAAAGCTACCCGTTCTGTCATGGGCTCGGTCATAGGCATTTGGGAAGCCGAGATTAAACGACAAGTGATAGCTGGAGTTCGGATTGAGCGAGGCTGGCTTTATAAAGTAAAAGCCTTCGGGCGATTGGCCATCTCCCTCTCTTATTTTTGGCCCTAAATCCCCCGACCACGTGCAAATATCGAAAGAGCGATCTAGGTCATACTGCCCGCCCGCGCCGCGCTTCCAGAGTTGAAGCTCGCCTTTTGCCTGCGTCTGCGTTGTTTTGAGAATGCGTATATAAAGCTCTGCCCCCGGCAAAACGCGCGTCTCGACGGCAAAGGCAGCAGGACGGCACGCCCCCAACATCATGAGACCTAATATAAGGAGCCATTTGATATTCATAATCAATCCTAATGTCGCTGTCCCTTGGACCGTCTATTCATCTGATGCTCAGCTATATGACAAACCTTGGCCACATTTGGACCGCTTCGCCGCAATTCCTGCCATATTGCGAATAAATTGCCCCAAAATTAACACGGGGGCGTCCAATCCCTGCCCTTTCTGCCCTGCATATAGGTTTCATCAACACAACCGAGAGGGCTATGACCAATGACTAAACTTTTAAAAACCGCCGCAATCGCCGCTTTAATCACAGGCTTTGCAAATACCGCACAGGCCGGATCACCATATGCGTTTCAAACCGACGCTGAACTCGCCATGGTAGGCCCTGTAGAGTTAATCACGCCGACGATGGAATATGTGGAACCGCTTCAACTCGCCTCTTTAGAGCAAGAGAGTTTTGCGAAAACCGCCCGTATCGCCGTGGCACGGGTCGATGGTGGCCGCCTTATTCCAACGCCATATGGCGAAGAGTTTGACTGGAAATTACTCGACAAGCGCGTCGATCAAAATATCGAAGTCATGAATGCGGGTGACTATCTAAAATATATCCCTGAAATTCCGTTCGACGGCGTTGATACGGATAATAAGATTGACGAAATCCGCTTAACCGCCGCCAATGAGGGCTATTCCCACGTCATCCTCTACGGCATGGGCACAGATGCCTATTGGTCCAGCTTTGGCGGGAAAGCCTTAGTCGAGACGGGCCTAACGGTTCACGAAGACTGCGACAGCTGGAAAGCGGCCAAGGCCAAGGCGCTCCTCGTCGATACGCATACAGGCGAAGTTCTTGGCGCGGCCAAGGCTGATGATGTCACCTATAATATCGGGCTTCTCGCCGATGATATGGAGCGTGTATTGAACAAACTGACTTAAGGGTCAGCTCCAAATTTAAAACCTGCCGAGCGACCTCAAATGCCTCCCCCATAGGCACTCCCAGTTCGGCAGATAGCAGGCGCGGGCCTCTCTCCCCCGCGTCTGCATTTTTATGCCCAGCTTTCATGTGGACAAAATTGTATAACTCATCTAGTGACGTATTTAGGATATTATTCCTATTTCAATTTAATGACTTCACGTCCAAATAGAGTCACACAGCCTTATGGTATTTGTCGCAGATAATGATTCAATGGCTGGTTCT
>CAZNXP010000215.1:0-3940 GCA_964576955.1 uncultured Algimonas sp. | reverse complement strand
CTTCAGAATATCAATTCACCCGCGAGCAGCAAGATGCCTATGCCATCGAATCTGTGCGCCGCGCCCAGGCGGCTGAAGCGGGCGGTAAATTTGACCGCGAGATGACGCCTGTCACCGTTAAAGGCCGCAAGGGCGATACGATCGTTGAAAAAGACGAAGGTCCGTCCAATGCACGGCCGGAGAAAATACCGTCGCTGCGCGCTGTCTTCACCAAAGACGGCACGGTCACGGCGGCCAATGCCAGCTCAATCAATGACGGCGCGGCAGCGCTGGTTCTGATGCGCCGCAAGGATGCGGAAAAAGGCGGACATAAGGTGCTCGCCGAAATCGTCTCTCACGCCGCCCATGCCCATGAGCCCGCCAAATTCACAACAGCGCCCGTTTACGCGATGAAAAAAGCGCTCAAGAAAGCGGGCTGGAAAGCGGGTGATGTTGAGCTCTGGGAAATTAATGAAGCCTTCGCCGTTGTTCCCATGATTGCGATGCAAGAGCTTGGCCTTGACCATGACAAAGTCAATGTAAATGGCGGCGGCTGCGTCCTCGGCCATCCCATCGGCGCGTCAGGTGCGCGGATTATGGCGACACTCATCGCGGAGATGGAAAAGCGCGACGCCAAAACAGGCCTCGCCTCTCTTTGTATTGGCGGCGGCGAAGCGACGGCTGTTTGTTTGAAGCGGGATTAGGTGAAAAGAAAATTCGAGGAGAAAAATATGAATTCGCAGCTATTAAAAGTCTCTTTATTGATAACACGTATCTTCTGTGTCTGGATGATGTCCCTTTGGGCGTGGAAACGTATTTTCAGTGACGATAACGCCTTAGGCATGGTTGCAAAATATTACGGGGAAACGCTTTCGGGGATGGGCGCGTCAACTCAAGTCATCATTGGCGTCGTAACTCTCCTTATTTATCTTTTGGCGCTTATCGGGTTCAAAAAGAAATATACATATTTCTTCGTATTTCTTGTACATCTTATCGGAACATTGATGGTCTTTAAATTAAGCTTTCCCTTATTCGAGGGCTACCGCACGACGTGGTTTACATCTTTCCCAGCTTTAATGGCGATGTGGCTTTTATGGGTCCTGCGCAAAGAAGATACACTTCTCTCTCTGAAAGGAAAGTGGAGCTAGAGCTTCATCAATATAAACCCGATAAATCCGCTAATAAGCAGAGTTTAATACACCGACCTTTGCGAGAAACACTTAAACTATTCGGTCTCAGTCGTGGAGGTCGGCCCTGCGGGCAGTTCTATTTGCCTAACGATAATATTTAGCTGGACCCTAAGTTGAAACCATAGTTTCCAGGGATGACGCATGTTTAAATGACAGCTATGTTTTAAAGAGAGCTAATTCGTATTTCCATCGGCCCTAGTTTTTCGCCACGCCAGCCAAAGTAAAGGTGGGGCCATTAATTCTATTCCCATCAGCAATATGAAGAGCGCATGGGGCGGGCCGACGGTTATGTAGCTAATGGCCCGTGCCGCCCCGCCTGCGAAAAATAGCGCGAGTAAATATGGAAGTCGGTGACCATGCCTGACGAGGTTTCCGGCTGTTTGTTTGAAGCGGGATTAGCTGCGCCTTTCGCAGTCCTAAAAATACACACCCCTCGAGCTATTTAAAGCTCGAAGGGTGTTATGCGCCCCGTTTGGTATTGTCTTGAACGACTAAAGTTTTTCTCGCAATGGAGCGCACCAAAGTGCCCAGACAAGCCTCCCTTTGTGTGACCTAGTGAAAGCCGCCTCTGACTCGTTTCCTATGTCATTGCCCGTAACCGAAATCACCCCCCATTTGGGGGGGGGAAATAAAATTTTCGGTCTAATCAACTTGCTAGTAATTTGACCTATCAAGATTCAACTTGTTATAGCGCAATATAATATTATGGGGGGCGCAGTCATAATGAATTTGTCTGAGAAATTTACCCAGTGTGAAAAGCTCTTCTTAGAGGCGGCCTATGACGCCTCTCTCATAGACGAAGCTCTAAGCCTGAGTGCAGAGCTGTTTAATGGTAACGCCGCGCAACTCTATACCTTTGATAAATATGGCAACCTCTTATCATCGAGGCATCTTGGATTTACTGACGATTGTGCAAAACGAGAATTGGACTATCTTGACATAAACCCGCGCGTAAAAGCCGCTGGGCCTTCGAAAGAAGGTGAGATTTTATATGATTATAAATTTATCTCCCAAGATGAGATCAATTTAGATGCGACATATCAAGACCTCATCAAACCGAATGACATTGATTGGTTTGCGGGGACAAAATTAATTCAAAATCAAAATTGTACAGTCCTATTTGGCGTTTTCAGAAATGCAGAAGCTGAACATTTTAGCCAAGACGAGCTCAATCAATTTAAATGGCTTTCAGACAGAATCGCAGGTTCAATTTCGACGGCGCTTCATATCGACGAAATTAAGTGGAAATCAAAATTTGCGGCACTTGAATCAACGACCGGTTCCATGGCCGCTATTTCCGTGTCGGGGACAATTATTGAAATGTCTCAAGATTTCCAGCCGCTCTTAAAGAAGTATAATATAGGTGTGCTATCCGCTCAGAGTGCATTAAAAATAAAAGATCCCGTCATTGATAATTTTTTGAAGATCACACTTCCAAAATTCAATAGAAATATGGTCTCTTTGGATACCACGCCGATTAAGAATGCGGGCCGAATGATTAAATCCAAATCTGGAGAGTGGTTGGAATTACAATTATATCCTATCCCTATGGTCTCTAGATGGGCGCATTCGGGCGCTGTGGCCCTCGTGTCTTTGGAAGAGTTAAAGGATATAAAATCACAGCCAAAAGAACTTCACGATCTTTTCTCGCTCACCTCTGCGGAAAGCGATATCGCGGTCTTATTGGCTAATGGGAAAAGCTTGAAAGATGTGGCAGGCATAAGACAGGTCAGTTATGAAACCGTAAGGTGGCAAGTTAAACGTATCTTGCAAAAAACAGAGTGCCGTAATCAAATTGAACTGGCGATTTTAATAAATCGATTGCTGCGTTAGGCCTTTACCAAGCTTTGTACCGCTAGTGACCGCTTGTACCCATTTCGCTAAGCCGTCACGACGAAAACCTCAATTTATATCCGCCATCGTTTCCATCCGGATATCATTCGTCGTGCCGTATGCAAGTAACTTGGCCAAGCGAGTGGCCAAGTGGTTTTTGTATGTAAGATGTTGGGTTTTTAGGGACTAAGCCAGCGCTCTTTCAAACAATGCCAATTTCCGCTCCCAAGCTTTATTAGCGGCGGCTTCGTCATAAACGGCGCTATCGGGCGGGCACCATCCATGTTGCGTGCCTTTGTAAACTTCAATCTCGGCTTTATTGTCCGTTGCGTCAAAAGCGGCGCGCAAGATGTCTTTTGTTTCGGGCGAGCGCTCATCATCATTTTCCGCCACGGCGATGAGGTAATCTGCCGTCATGGTTGGAATGAGGAGGTGCGGGCTATCCGGTCTATCTGTCGCGAGGCGTCCGCCATGAAAGCTTGCGCCTGCGCCAATTCTATCTGGCACCGTGGCGGCCGTAATCATTGTCATCGGCCCGCCCATGCAATAGCCCGTTGTGCCGATTTGGCGGGAGGTGTCGACGGCGTCTTGCTTGTCGAGCCAGGCGACAAAGGCTTTCGCATCAGTGCGGTTTGTCTCTTGAGACAGGGCGCGGGCGAAAGGGATGATTTTGGCGCGGACCTCTGGGTCGCGGAAGCCCTGTCCGACCTCGACAAGCGGGGCTTTGACTTGGCGGTAATAGGGATTGATGACAAGCGCGGCATAGCCATCTCCTGCGAGACGTTTTGCCATCATTTTAAAGGCAGGGCGCAGGCCAACAATATCGGGCCAGATGAGCACGGCGGCATGCGCGCCAGAGGAGGGGTGGGCGAAATAGGCATCAGCCGTTCCATCGGGTGTTTCTATCATCACGTCGGATTCGGTGATGCTATCGCCTG
>CAZNXP010000214.1:0-3956 GCA_964576955.1 uncultured Algimonas sp. | reverse complement strand
CGAAAAGGCCTTTGCATCGCGCAATTCTAATTGCCGCAAAATCAGCCGCTCTGTGTGGAGTGTATCACGCATGATGGGCCTCCAAAGAGAGGGTGAGATTATGCGTGTCGACATTATGGCCGCGGGCGACGCAAAACTCTGCGCTTTGCCCGCACAGTGTGAAGCCTAGATGTTGCAATAAGACGGCGCTTCTTGGGTTGTCTGTGAAGACGCAGGCGCAGAGTTTTGTGGGGGCGAGGTGCTGCCTCGCTTCATCCAGCAAGGCGGTGCTGGCTTCGCGCATATAGCCTTTGTGCCAATGGGGTTGCCCCAGCCAATAGCCGAGTTCCCAGCTATCACTTTTGGCCATTAAACTGATGCATCCAATTAGGCGATTGTCTTGCGTTGCGATCGCGTAAATATGATTGGCGGAAGGTTCGTTAGATTGACCCTGATTAAAGTCCAACCAAGATTGTGCCTCTAGCTCCGTGTAGGGGTGAGGAAGCTGACCCGTTGCTTTCGCAACGTCATAATCGCCCGCATAGAGCACAAGTGCAGACAGGTCCTGCGTTTCAAAAGGGCGGAGAACGAGCCGCTCTGTTTCAATTCTATTTCGCATGACAATTCTCCCAAATTGTCAGCAGGAGGCGGCTGAGGTTTAGCCATTAAAAAAGGGAAACCGGGCGGACCCGATTTCCCTGCTGTTTGTAAACGGGTCGCCTTGTGGCGGTGACCCGAGAAAAATCAGGTCTTATTCAGCGGCTTCCGGGCGCTCGACTGAGACATATGTTCGTGCATTGCGTTTCGTTGCAAAGGACACGCGGCCTTCAGTGAGTGCGAAAAGCGTATGGTCTTTGCCCATGCCAACATTTGCGCCGGGATAATATTTCGTGCCGCGTTGACGGATAATAATATTACCAGGCACGACGGATTGTCCGCCAGATTTTTTTACGCCAAGACGGCGGCCAGCACTATCGCGGCCGTTATTGGATGAACCGCCTGCTTTTTTATGTGCCATGATGAACTCCTAAAATCGAAAAAGGGACGAGCCCTAAATTTGGTCCCGAGAGGGAAAAGGCTTAGCCTTTGATACCTGTAATGCGGACAACAGTCTCAAGCTGACGATGTCCTTGCTTACGGCGATAATTTTGACGGCGCTTCTTTTTGAAGACGATAACTTTGTCGCCTTTGCGCTGCTCGAGAACTTCACCTGTAACAGAGGCGCCTTTAACAAGCGGTGCGCCAACTTTAACGTCACCAGCCGCGCCGTGCATTAACACACTATCAAAAGTGATTTTCCCGCCGGCTTCGCCGTCGAGTTTTTCTACGATAATAATGTCGTCTTTGGCGACTTTATATTGCTTACCACCGGTCTGAATGACTGCGAACATGGTCTTGTCCTTGACGCTGAGCAGGGTTCACACCCTGTCTTCTAAATACATAAAAGCCGCGCTGGGCGAATCCCGCGGCGGCCAATTCGACGCCCTTATAAGCTCTTGCGCTGAGCTGTCAATCCGCTTGGCAAAGAGATTGTCAGAGCGGGATTTGAGATCCTCTTCAACACAAATGCATATATTTGCACCAAAAAGCCCCGCCAATGACGAACATTGGCGAGGCATTAAACCTTAGTCCAGCGCGTAAGCCGCGCTGGCGTTTAAGTGTTACTTACCGAACCCGGCCGATAACAACACCGTTTGCAACGATTTCGCCGTTGGCATTAACGCGGCCAATGACTGCGCCGGAGCTGTTTGTGACTGAACCGTCAGATTGAACAGTGTATCCAGAGATGCCGCCAGACGCCGCATTTCCAGTGATACCGCCAAGTGGGTCTGAAAGACCGCCTGAAGCCAATCCACCAGACGTTAGGCCACCTGTGCTCAGTCCACCAGATGTTAGGCCACCTGCACCGATGCCGCCAACTGATCCGCCAGTTGCTGACAGACCGCGTAGGACAACTTGTCCTGCACTGTTCACGACGTCACCGTTAGCGTTTAGCGTACCAATCACAACGCCGCGGGCGTCTGTGACAGAGCCGTTTGACCCGATGGTGTAACCTGAGACTGAACCTGATGCTCCGCCTGACGTTACCGTCGTGCTGTTTCCAAAGCCGCCAGATGTGCCGCCGGAGAACCCGCTCGATGAGAGCTGGTTACCAGAGACCATAGAGCGCCAATCAACACCAAGACGATCAACTGTCGTTAGCGTTAGGCCGCCAGTAGAGAGGCCACGCGCATTTTGGAAGGCTTCGACAGCTGCGTAAGTCTGCTGACCCAAGCGTCCGTCAATTGCACCAGTGTAGTAGCCTTCACGTTTCAGAGCCGACTGGATAGCACGAACAACTTCTGGGCTAGCGTTCGCTTCACAAAGAACCTGACGCCATTCTGCCTTCTCTGGGCTGATTTGCGTCCGTTTTTCGATCGTTCCGAGCTGAGCCGGGATTTCAACAACCTCGGTCCGTGCTGGTGTAACCACGCGCTGGACTTGAACCGTATCATAACGAGCCGGGATGACGCGGCGTTCGATCCGCGGTGCACCATCAACCACACGACGTGTGACTTGCTTGGTGACAGCTGGGATAGTCCGCTCTGTCGTCGTTGCCGGTGTCTTCACGACGCGGCGTTGGACCTGCTTCGTAACAGCCGGGATACGACGTTCTTGCGTCGCTGCCGGTGTTTTGACGCGGCGACGCGTTTCCGTCTTCGTGACTGCCGGAATTGTGCGTTCCCGCGTCGTCGCTGGTGTGCGCATAACGCGGCGAGCGACTTGCTTCGTGACCGCTGGAATAGTCCGCTCAGTAACTTGAGCAGGCGTTTTCACAACGCGGCGAGACACTTGCTTCGTGACCGCAGGGATCGTGCGCTCAACTGTTTGTGCCGGTGTTCTAACAACACGGCGCTCAACGGTTGATGTTTTCGCAGGGATCGTCCGCTCTGTCGTCCGTGCCGGTGTTTTTACGACCTGACGTGAGACAGTCTTCGTGACCGCTGGGATTGTACGCTCCTGCGTTGTCGCTGGCGTGCGTTGTACGCGGCGAGCGACTTGCTTCGTGACCGCTGGAATATTCCGCTCAGTAACTTGAGCAGGCGTTTTCACAACGCGGCGAGACACTTGCTTCGTGACGGCCGGGACAGTCCGCTCAACAGTTGACGCTGGCGTACGAACGACGCGGCGTGTTTCTGTTTTCGTGACAGCCGGGATCGTCCGCTCTGTTGTACGAGCCGGTGTCTTCACAACACGGCGCGTTTCCTGCTTCGTGACAGCTGGGACACTCCTCTCGCGAACAGACGCTGGCGTTCTGACGACGCGGCGGCTGACCTGTTGTGTTTGAGCTGGCACTGCCCGCTCAGCAACAGACGCTGGCGTTTTCACAACACGACGGCTGACTTGCTTCGTGACCGCTGGGATCGTCCGCTCAACAGTACGTGCTGGGTTTTTGATCCGGCGACGTGTCTCTGTCTTCGTGACGGCTGGCACTGAACGCTGTTGCGTAGAGGCTGGCGTTTTCACGACACGACGGGAGACTTGCTTCGTCACAGCTGGAACTGTGCGTTCGACGGTTTGAGCCGGCGTTTTCACTATGCGGCGCGTTTCCTGCTTAGTCACAGCCGGGATAGTCCGCTCAGATGTGCGGGCCGGTGTCTTCACAACGCGGCGGCTGACCTGCTTGGTTACTGCTGGGATTGTGCGTTCAACAGTAGACGCTGGCGTCTTCACAACGCGGCGCGTTTCCTGCTTTGTGACCGCTGGGATTGTCCGTTCACGAACAGATGCCGGTGTCTTCACAACACGGCGAGACACTTGCTTCGTGACCGCTGGGATCGTCCGCTCTGTTGTACGAGCCGGTGTCTTCACAACACGGCGCGTTTCCTGCTTCGTGACAGCTGGCACTGTCCGTTCCCGGACAGACGCTGGCGTTTTCACGACACGGCGAGAGACTGTCTTCGTGACAGCTGGAACAGTCCGCTCAGCAGTTGCCG
>CAZNXP010000213.1:0-3987 GCA_964576955.1 uncultured Algimonas sp. | reverse complement strand
GACTTTATCTCCGACATTTAAGGTCGATAAGCGGGGGAAGTCTTGCGGGTTGGATTGCACATCCGATCCAATTGATACGACCTCGCCGACAAATTCATAGCCAGGGAAATATGGGTAACTCCGGCGACCAGACTTGAGCGCCGACGCCGTTGCATTATACCACATCGTCTCAGTTCCGGCGCTAACGCCGCTAACGATAGCTTTCAGAACAACGCCTTCTGGATTTGGTGACAATTCAGATTCAATCCACTCAATCGTCCGCTTCGCCGTAATTTTTGCCTGTTTCGTTTTCATAAGTCCCTCTTAAGCCGTCATTTGATTTTTAAGGGTCATTTGAATACGCATAACCTCAACAGCGTCGGCGAGTGAACATCGATCGGGATCATCCCCACTTTGAACCATATTTAAGAATGTTTCATGCTGTTTGAGGTAAAAATTACCCGACGCAACTTCCAATTCTTGGTGCCCTTTTTCAAAACCACCTCGTGGTTCAAACAAGGTCATCGCATTTTGAAATGTGCCTTGAATTGATCCTTCAATAATTCCGTTTTCTCCGTCAATTTCGATAAATTGACGAAAGACCGGAGACGTCATATCAGCCTGAAGTAGAACGCGCGTGCCGTTTTCCATAATGAGTTGCGCGACAACCCAATCCTCGGCGTCGCATTCAATAACGTCGCCTTTGATGTCACGAGTTTTACGAATAATCGCAGTGTCATTTAAGGTAATTTCAGACGCTTTGCCAAAATACCAAACAGCCAAATCAATCATATGAACCATCATTTCGCTGATTGCGCCGCCACCTTTAGAGTCTAAATGTTTCCAAGGTTGATCAGATCCTCGGCCCGCAATACGGAATAAAGCATGTTGTGTTTCACCAAGAACACTCTGTTTAGGGTCTCTCAAAAGCGTATTGATTTTATCAAATACAGGCGCGAAACGATAGATAAAGCCCACCATTCCAGGAACGCCTTTAGACTCGGATAATTGGGCTAACTCCACAGCTTCTTCATAGGTACTTGAGAGAGGCTTTTCGACAATAAACGGCTTGTTGTTTAACAAGGCTTGTTTACACAAATCAAAATGCGACGGCGTCGGCGTTGCAATTACAAAACCATCTATATCTTCACGCGTAAAAATATCTGTTAGGGATATAGCCGTGACGCCCGTCTCATAAGACTCTTGTAGTCTTAAGGCGGCTTGATGGTCTCTATCCGCAACAAAAACCTCGTCGACACGCTTTGAACCTAATAGGCCAGAAAGATGTTTAGGCGCCTGTTTACCGCACCCTAAAATTGCAATTTTCATATTATTTTCTCATTATCAATCTAACCTATAAAAAAACTTTCAAGGTATTCTACAACGCCCAAGTTAAAGAATTTGCGATCCGTCAAAACTGCATGAATCGCAAAATAAACGTTTTCTCGCAGGCTAATTCATTCGCTCGGCACCCGATATATTCTCTTTATATCTGTGTAAAGCATCATGTGTATCTGTATCGGAATATCTGCCGAAACTACGCCAGAAAAAGCCATCGGTCTCGACGCCATAGATGCGAAAATGGCGATGCTGAAAACGAAGAATGCCTTCATAGAATTGTGGGAATACAGTCACCCTGCGCCGAGAGATTTACGGTCGAGCCCAAGCGATTTTGGATATCCGCATCTGGCGCTACAGGTCGATGATATTCAGGCGGAATATGACCGGTTGAAAACGCACGGCATGGAATTTGTTGGTGAGGTCGTGCATTTTGAAGATAAGACATCCGCAATATATACGGGCGCGCACCCTGCGGAAATATTATCGAACCTTATGAAATAAAATCGCCGGATATCGCGCAGTTAAGGCGCTAGCGGCTTGCGCGGACCTTTCACTCAAGTCTCTCTCTCACTACCCCGCCGCATTTTCCCTGATAGTTTCGGAACTATGCCTGTCTCGCCGATTTGAGCCTTGAGCGACGGACGTCTTTTTTTGATGTGATTGGGTTTGTTGTGTAACAGCTCCCACCGGCCATCATGATGTTCGGCCAGCGCCGTGCAGCTCTCCACCCAATCGCCGTCATTCATATAGACAATCCCGTCGATTTCTCGCATTTCCGCGACATGGATATGGCCGCAAATCGCGCCGTCATAATCTTTGCGGCGGCAATAATCCGCGACTTGTTCTTCAAAAGAATGGATGAAATTCATCGCGCGTTTTGTGCGGGTTTTTAGGCTTTTTGACAGGGACCAATATTCTAAGCCCAATTTCCGGCGGATGAAATTCAGCTTCGTGTTAATCCAAAGCAAGAGATTATAGGCATTATCGCCGAGGTGCATGATCCACTTTCGGTCCGCGCGCATCAGCCCGTCAAACATATCGCCATGGACCACTAAATAATGACGGCCATCGACGCCAATATGCATTTCGCGGTTGGAGAGTTTCACCTCCCCAAAATTCATTTTGAAACGTAAGAACCCGCGCAGAAATTCGTCGTGATTTCCCGCAATATAATAAACATCTGTCCCTTTTTTGGCCATGGAGAGAATGGCTTCGATGACATTGGTATGGGATTGGGGGAAGAACCATTTTTTCTTGAGCCGCCAGCCATCAATAATATCTCCGACCAGATAAAGTGTGTCGGTCGTATGGGTTTCCAGAAACTCATAGAGGGCTTCGGCTTGGCAGCCTTTGGAGCCGAGATGAACATCGCTAATGAAAAGGGCGCGGTAATGCTTTGGCGTGCGGGGCATTTTACGTTCTATATAGGCTTATCGGCGGGGCCTCAAGCACTGACCAGATTTGGCGCAATATAGGGCGC
This sequence comes from uncultured Algimonas sp., assembly GCA_964576955.1. Classification (GTDB taxonomy): domain Bacteria; phylum Pseudomonadota; class Alphaproteobacteria; order Caulobacterales; family Maricaulaceae; genus Litorimonas. The sequence goes on along the minus strand of CAZNXP010000213.1, from coordinate 1,187 downwards.
AATGCGTTGGAAGACCCAAAACATGGCGATGCTTGCGAAGACATAGACTGTGCTGACTTCCGCATATTTTCGCCAGTTTCCGCCGCGTTTCGCCAGCCCCCACAGCGCGAGTAAGGCCAGAGCTATCACTGCAAATTGCCCAAACTCTACGCCAATATTAAACAGGAAGAGCGCCAGAAGTTCCGTGCCTTGCGGCAATCCAATATCGGCCAAGGCGCCCGCAAACCCGAACCCGTGTATGAGGCCGACAGCAAAGGCGATGAGGAAAGGCCGCTTCGCTCCTAAGGTGTCTATGCCGCGCCGCTTCCGCAAAATCTCCACGCCTAAAAGAACGATGGAGCCGGCGATGAGAATTTCGACGGGGCGAGACGGTAAGGATACGCCGCCAAGCGCTGTTGCGGCGAGCGTGATAGAATGGGCGAGGGTGAAAGCTGTCGCGACGCCCCAAACGCGCCGTCCGCCCACAAGCAAGCTAAGCCCGATAACGAAAAGCAAATGGTCCCATCCAAATATAATGTGCTCCACGCCAATCCAGAGATAGGCTTTTGCCGGGCTGGCCTGAGGGCCAGAGAGAGATAATGTAGGGCTTGCGGGTTTTAACAAAGCAGAGCGTACGGACCCGTCTAGATAAGAAATTTCGACAAAGGCATCTGTCAGGGTGTTTTCTAAACCGGGTAGGGACAGGGTGCCGTCCTTTAAATTACAGGTGACGGTGAAGCGCTCGGCAACCGTGTCGCCGCTGCGGTCTAATCGCGGCTCGGTTTGCGCGCAGCCCTCTGGAAAGCTCGGTCGAATACGCAGGCGGCGGCCCGATAAGACAGGCTGTTTCCACACGACGTTAAATGTGTTCGGCGCGGTTTCTGCCGCGCGCAAAAATGCTGGGCGAACTTCATGGGCGAATGACGCTGTTGTCATGCACCACAAACAAAAGGTGAGCAAAAAACGTATCACTCGCCAACCTCAACGCGGTATGTCTCGATGAGCTTTTTGAGCGCCGCTTCATTCTCGGCGCGTTTGGCGTCATCTCTCCAAACGGCCTCGACTTCGGCCTCTATAGCGTCAAATTCAGGCAAATATTCGGAGGTCACATTGGTCAGCCGTATGAGGTGAACGCCGAAAGCAGAATTAATAGGGCCTTGCCAGTCTGGCCTATCAGGCAGCTCAAACAGGCTCTCAGCAAAAGCGGT
>CAZNXP010000212.1:0-4038 GCA_964576955.1 uncultured Algimonas sp. | reverse complement strand
CCCCAGCCTTATATTTTGAATCCGAGCCCGCTTCGGCTGTCTTCACGGCATCAACTGCGGCTGTGGCTTTCTCTTTAACTGCAGCGTCGCCGCTATTTCCGCAGCTTGCCAAAATAATGGCCGCGGCCGTGAGTGTGAGTAATTTGCGCATCTTAGTCTCCCGAAAAAATTCTCAGTATTGCTAGCAGACCTTTGCGGTTCATCCAAGACTTGGTTCGCGTGAGCTCAATCACCTATTGGTCATATATCTCGAACAGGAAACTTAAGCCGCATCTTCGGCGATTTGGCGTTTTTCGTAGAACTGACCATATTTGCGATATTTTGCCAAATATGTCGGTACAATCGCTTCAATGGTTTTGGGGCGAATATCGAAAGCTTCAAAACCCGGCAGGCTATCACTCGCAATATTGTCGCTTTTCAAATTCTCAACTTGGTCTCGGGTCAGGAAAGGTCTGACGAATGGTAGGGCGCCAGACAGCTCGCCCATAAAGCCCATCATATTTGCCGCAAACCAAGGCATAGGCAGGAGCAAGCGTTTCTTCCCAATCGTCTCCAAAATAAATTTCATCAGCGCTTTGAAGCGATAGCTTCGCGGGCCGCCCAGCTCATAGATCTGGCCAGAACTTCCCCGCGTCACAGAGATGGCCACCGCATTGGCTACATCTTCGACGAAAGCAGGCTGGAGCTTTGTTTTCCCGCCGCCCAATAAAGGCAAAGCCGGACTAAAGGCTGCCAAACCCGCGAAACGGTTGAAAAACTCATCTTCCGTTCCGAATAAAATAGACGGTCGCAAAATATCTGCGCCCGCGACATGTTCACGTAGGCGGGCTTCGCCTTCGGCTTTCGTCCGCGCATAGTCACAATCGCTGTCGACATCCGCGCCAATGGCCGACACATGTGCCAGATTTTGAATACCCGCCGCCGCGCAGGCTTCCGCGATAATCTCAGGCGCGTTTACATGCAGCGCTTCAAATGTCTGACGGCCTGTCTCGAATAAAGCGCCAACCAAATTTATCACGGCATCCGCGCCTTGAACCGCGCGGGCGACAGACTCTGGAAACCGCACATTAGCTTGCATAAGCTGGACTTGGCCGACATCGCCAATGACTTTTAGCTCATGCGATGTATGCGGATTGCGCACGGCGGCGCGAACACGCCAGCCCCGCGCCGTTAAAGACCGCACCACATAACGTCCCAGAAAACCTGACGCGCCGAATACGGTAACAAGACCTGGATTTGCAGCCATGATGATGTGTCCTTTTGCCTAAACTCTAAACGCCGATTAAGGGTTTGTCGGCGGGCTGTCTACCGCGCTTTTTGCCTGACCCGCAGTGATTTGCGCTAGCCAGTAATCCGAGGCGGCTTCGATTAAATCCACGACCTGAACAAAACCGTCCGGCCCGCCATAATAAGGGTCAGGCACATCCGAGCCGTCAGGGCGGAACAGCGAGAGCATAGCTGTGCTATCTTGCGGCCGCATAGATTTGAGATCAGATAAATTTGACGCATCCATCGCGAGGATAAAATCGAAATCATGAAAGTCTTGAACCTCCACTTTTCGGGCGGCTTGACCTGCGAAACTATAACCGCGGCGCTCGCCCTCTTCGCGGCTGCGCGGGTCCGGACCATTACCGACATGCCACGCCCCTGTTCCCGCACTATCGATGTGAATATCTTCCCCCGCAGCCCGCGCGCGAAACACAGCTTCCGCTGTGGGGGAGCGGCAAATATTTCCTAGGCAAACAAAGAGAACAGATGTCATAACGGCACTATGTCAAAGCCAAAGCACATTGTCATCCTTACAGGGGCCGGAATTTCGGCGGAAAGCGGTATTCAGACCTTTCGTGATGCGGGCGGATTATGGGAAGGCCATGCCGTTGAGCAAGTCGCCACACCTGAAGGTTTCGCCGCTGACCCAAAGCTGGTGCACCGATTTTATAATTTACGCCGCGCCGCGCTGAATAGCGTTGAGCCTAATGCGGCGCATATCGCCTTAGGGCGATTGCAAGCAGAATTTGATGGCCGCAGTACAATCGTGACGCAAAATGTGGACGACTTGCACGAGCGCGGCGGCGCGGCAGATGTCATTCATATGCACGGCGAATTACGCTCTGCCTTTTGCACCTCCTGCAATCATCGCTGGCGACAATCCGAAGATTTGAGCGTGGAGACGCCCTGCCCCGCCTGCCAAATAATCGGCGGCCCGCGCCCCGATATCGTCTGGTTCGGCGAGATGCCCTATGAAATGGACCGGATTGAACAGGCTTTGCAAAGCTGCGACCTTTTTGTCTCTATCGGCACGTCAGGTGCGGTTTATCCTGCCGCGGGTTTTGTGCAATTGGCCCATGTGCACGGGGCGAAGACCTTAGAATTAAACCTTGAGCCGTCCCAAGGCTCCGCCTTTTTCAGCGAAAACCGATATGGCCCCGCGACAAAATTAGTTCCGCAATGGGTGGACTCACTCGTCTAAATCCGGCCCTTCTAATTTGCGGGTTTTGGACATCTTCGGGAATAAAAAGCGCCAAGCGCCCGCTATGCCCATGGCCGCGACGCCGCCCGCTGCGACGGTGAACACCGCCCCATAAAGCGCGGCCATTGCGCCCGCTCTAAATTCGCCGAGCTCATTACTCGCGCCGAGGAAAATGGCGTTCACCGCATTGACCCGCCCACGCACGCGGTCAGGCGTCCAAAGCTGTAACAACACTTCGCGGATATAAACGCTAATCATATCAAATGCGCCGAGCAGAAAGAGCGCAAGGATGGAAATCCATGCCGTTGTCGAAAGACCGAAAACCGTGGTCGCTGCGCCAAAGGCAGCCACACTAACCAATAAAATTGTCCCTGCGTGATCGCGCACCGGGAAGCGAATTAAAATAGCGACCATTACAATGGCCCCAACCCCCGGCGCAGCGCGCAACATGCCGAGTCCCCATGGACCGACATTCAAAATTTCATCCGCATAAATAGGTAAAACCGCAACCGCCCCGCCGAGTAAAACGGCGAAGAGGTCTAATGAAATGGCGCCAAAGACGACTTTTTCTTGCCAGATAAAGCGAAAGCCGCCGACAAGTGTATTCCAATTTGTCGGGTCAGTTTCCATCTCTTGCTTGGGTTTTTGGAGCGAGAATATCAGCAGGGCAGATATCGCAAAAACGAGTGAGGCAGACCCATAGGCAAATGGTCCAGAAATTCCGTAGAGTAATCCGCCTGCCGCAGGACCTGCAATCGTGGCGAGTTGCCAGCTTGAGGATATCCAACCCACCGCATTGGCAAAATCTTCTTTCGGAACAACATTGACAACTAAAGAGCTGGAGGCGGGCGTATTAAAAGCGCGGGCTATGCCCAGTAAAGTCAAGAAACTCAGCACCAGAACAGGGTTGAAATTATTCGTCACCGCGAGGCCTAAAATCCCAACAGTAGAAATCATCATCAGGGTAATTGCAGAGCCCATAACGCGGCGGCGTCCCAGCTTATCTGCCGTCAAACCTGTAACCAAAACCAATAGGAGGGCAGGTAAAAATTGCACAAGCCCAATGAGGCCGAGCAGCCATGCATTGCCCGTGACTTTCCACATCTGCCAGCCCACTGCGACGGAAACAATTTGCACCCCGCTGGCCGACAAAAACCGTGCCCAGAAAAACCGCTTAAAGGCGCTATGCCGAAATGCGGCAAATCGGTCCTCAGTCTGATCTTGCGGAGCAGTAGCCATATCTGCGGCCTATCCTGTCCATGTGCCGATGGCTAGACTATCTTACCCCTATATGCCGACTCATATTTATATTGATGCTGATGCCTGCCCTGTGCGGGAGGAAACTTATAAGGTGGCGCGCCGTCACGGTATATCTGTCACCGTCGTCGCCAATAGTTTTATCCGCGTGCCGAAAGAACCGGGGTTTTCCTTTCACTTGGTCAACGACAACTTCGACGCCGCCGATGATTATATTGCCGAGGCCGCAAATAAAGACGCTATCGTCATTACCTCAGATATTTTACTAGCCGAGCGCGTCCTCAAATCGGGCGGGCGCGTGCTGGCCTCCA
>CAZNXP010000211.1:0-4047 GCA_964576955.1 uncultured Algimonas sp. | reverse complement strand
GATAAAGCTGGCGAAGCGGGGTCTGCTACGACTCACGATGCCAAAGATGCTATGAAGAAAGCTGGTGAAGCTGGGTCCGCTAAGACCTATGAAGCCAAAGACGCCATGAAGGAAAAGGTGATGGAGAAAGCTGGTGAAGCTGGATCTGATAAAACCTTTGAAGCCAAAGACGCTATGGAAAAAGTCGAAGGCGCTAAGGAAACAGCCAAAGATGCCGCAGGCTCTGCTAAGAAATATGGCGATAAGTAATCTATCGCTGACGATTTATTCGTCGGACTAGATATTAAATTCAAGACGTTGCAAATTTGCAGCGTCTTTTTTATTGGGTGTTCCTAGTCCAAGACGTTTTTGATCAGCGGCCCCATGAGAGAGTCGCCAAGCACGGCAAGCTGAACCTCTTTGGAAGTTTTGTTGACGGCCTCCTGCGGCCGAGCTTTGGGATGCAGGGCAATGCGCAAAGGGCGCGCGCCTTGAGGCTGAGAAATAGCGGCCGAAATCGCGCGCGGAATATCCATTGGGTCCGCCGCGCCGCCGCCCGCTTCGCGTTTTCCCATTCCTGCCGTGAAATGCGGATAAGCGTTGATAACGTCATCTGTCATTCTGGCTTTCAGGGCAGCAGAAGGCGCATTTTGGTTAAACCAAATTTTTGTTGGATAGCCGCCCGGCTGAATGATGGTCACATCAATGTCGAAGGGCGCGACCTCATAGGCCATTTGCTCGCTCATCGCTTCGAGCGCGAATTTCGTTGGAGAATATTGCCCAAAGCCCGGAATGATGACGCGGCCTAGCTGTGAGCTCACGTTGAAAATATATCCGCTTTTATTGGCCCGCATAGACGGCAATACCGCGCGGGCCATACGCTGCGCGCCAAATACATTTGTGTCAAAAATGAGCTGTGTGGCTTCCATATCTTGGCCCTCAATCGGACCGGCGATGGACATACCTGCATTATTAATGAGCACGTCGAGCTTTCCGCCAGCCCCTTTCAACGCAGCCGCTACGCCAGCCTGAACTTGTGCGTCTTTGGTGATGTCGATTTCGAGGACTGTGATGTCTAGATTGTCAGATTTGGCTAGAGCTTCTAGTTCGGCCGCTTCTGGGCGGGGGAGATTCCGCATGGTGGCGAAGACTTTCGCGCCGAGCCGCGCATAATGTACCGCGCCCAAGCGCCCAAAGCCCGACGAGCAACCCGTGATCAATATAGAGGTGCCTGTCAGGTCGATAGACTCTTCCGCGCTGGCGTCTGACACTTTACTACAGGCGGCGACATAGGCAGCGGCTGTCACGGACGCGCCTAGCATCAAGTGACGGCGATTGAGTTTATAGCTGTCTGACATGAGCGGGCTCCAATGAAATATAACCTAAAGTATCATCGGTATTAGGCCAGAGCTCGCAAATTTATGCAATCGGTTTTTCTGTTTACTCGCCCTGCATCTGTGTGATCGTTTAAAACTGCAAATAGATCGTAATCGTATATAATTTTCGAAGACGTGCGTTGACATTTTAATAGGGCAGCCTAGCTTGCTCTTCACGTATAAAAAGGGACAATTTATGTCGTCTGAATGGAATGATCCGCGGCCTATGTCGCCGCATTTACAAATCTGGCGCTGGCATGGCGCAATGATGAGCTCTATTTTGCACCGCGCCAGTGCAATCATCTGCTATGTGGCGCTTTTTATTGTGGCGATTGGTGTGCTTGTCACGGCTTTGACGGGAAAGCTTCCGCTGGAAGGCCTCGTTTTTTCACCGCTTGGTGCACTGGGATTATTCGTCTTTCTTTTCGCCTTCACCTTTATGGCGATTGCGCAGCTTCGCCACGCCATTTGGAATAAGGGGAAGTTTTTTAACCCCGAGCGGAATAATTACTGGTCTTTTGTGATGCTCGGCTTCGCACTCGGCTTTTCAGCTGTGCTGACATTAAAAATTGCGGGAGTATTCTAATGAGCGGGTCTAAGTCACATCACAGCGTCGCCCATCAGAAAATCCATACTCTGACAGGGTGGGGCGTTATTATTGGTCTCCCTGGCGCGATTATTTCCGTTTTGCTCGCTGCTCCGAGTGGTGGACAGGGGGTTATTGATTGGCTTTCTATGCCTATTGGCGCGATTGGGTTCCTTGCCTTTTTCACGGCGGCTATTTGGTATTGTAAGCTAGAGATGGACGAAGTCGTCATGGATTACTTCGGCGGTTCGGTCCGGAGCTTTGGCCTATTACTAAATAAAATTATTGCCTTTGTTTTATGGGCGGCTGTTGCCTTTGCCGTCATCAAACTCGCATTTCTAGGATAGTCATATGACTAAGTGGATTGATCATACTTACGATGTCGTTGTTGTTGGTGCGGGTGGCTCTGGCCTGCGCGCGACTTTAGGCGCGGCGCAATCAGGGCTGAAAACAGCCTGCGTCACCAAAGTTTTCCCAACGCGTTCTCACACCGTGGCGGCGCAAGGCGGTATCGCGGCCTCACTTGGCAATATGGGGCCAGATGATTGGCGCTGGCATATGTATGACACGGTGAAAGGGTCAGATTGGCTCGGCGACCAAGATTCTATTGAATATCTTTGCCGCGAAGCGCCCAAGGCGGTTTACGAGCTAGAACATTGGGGGATGCCTTTCTCTCGGAATGAAGAAGGCAAAATTTATCAGCGTCCATTCGGCGGTCACACAACTGAAATGGGCGAAGGCCCGCCTGTGCAGCGCACTTGTGCGGCGGCAGACCGGACAGGTCACGCTATGCTCCATACGCTTTATGGGCAATCTCTTCGCAATAATGCCGAGTTCTTCATCGAATATTTCGCGCTCGACCTCATCATGGAAGACGGCGTGTGCCGAGGCATGACAGCTTGGAAACTCGACGACGGCACATTGCATCGTTTCCGCGCGCAAACGGTTATCCTCGCAACGGGCGGCGGCGGACGTATGTTCTTCTCCGCGACCTCTGCTCATACTTGTACGGGCGACGGTAATGCGATGGTTCTACGCGCAGGATTACCTGTGCAAGATATGGAGTTTATCCAATTTCACCCAACCGGAATTTACGGCGCGGGCTGCCTAATTACCGAAGGTGCACGCGGTGAGGGCGGTTATCTAACCAACTCCGAAGGTGAGCGTTTTATGGAGCGCTATGCGCCGTCCGTGAAAGACCTCGCCCCGCGTGACCTTGTTAGCCGCGCAATGACGATGGAAATTCGCGAAGGCCGCGGCGTGGGTAAAGATAAAGACCATATCTTCCTGCATCTTGACCATCTTGACCCGAAAGTCCTCGCCTCTCGCTTGCCGGGGATTTCCGAAACGGCGATGATTTTCTCAGGCGTTGATTTGACGAAAGATCCGATTCCGGTTCTGCCGACCTGCCATTATAATATGGGCGGTGTTCAAACGAATTATCACGGCGAAGTCCTAACCAAAGAAGGCGATAACCCCGATAAGGTTGTGCCGGGCTTGATGGCTGTTGGCGAAGCGGCCTGTGTGTCGGTTCACGGGGCTAACCGTCTCGGCTCGAACTCGCTGATTGATTTGGTTGTCTTTGGCCGCGCGGCAGGTCTGCGCGTGAAGGAAACTTGTACGCCGAACCTTGAGCAAAAGCCATTGGCCGCAGACGCTGGTGCAGCCTCGCTCGCGCGTCTCGAAAAATTCCGCAATGCAGATGGGTCGAAGAAAACGGCGGATATTCGCCTTGATTTACAAAAAGCGATGCAGATCCATTGTTCTGTCTACCGAACAGCAGAGAGCATGTCCGAAGGCCTCGAAAAAATCACCGCCATTGCCGAACAGATTAAAGATGTCTCTGTCTCTGATAAGACAATGGTCTGGAATACGGATTTGATGGAAACATTAGAGCTCGATAATCTCATCGCGCAAGCGCGCGTCACCATGGCCTCTGCGGAAAACCGCAAAGAAAGCCGCGGCGCACATGCCCATGAAGATTTCGGTGACCGCGATGATAAGAAATGGATGAAGCACACACTGACGTGGTATGATAGCGACACGAATAAAGTCAAAATCGACTACCGCCCCGTCCATGACTTCACCATGACTGACGGTATTGAG
>CAZNXP010000210.1:0-4048 GCA_964576955.1 uncultured Algimonas sp. | reverse complement strand
CCGGGCTTTCGCGGCAAAGATAGGCTCGCCCGTCACACGGCGGCAGGCCTTGTTTGCGGGGGCGGCGTCTTGCCTTCTCATGGGTAATATAAAATTACCCACTACGGATTCGTCGGAAGCTGGAGAAGTGGGACGTGCCGTCCGCATTATCGACGGAGATAGTTTTGTTATGGAGCTTGAGAGCGGCGGGGAGCTCTCTGTCCGCCTCTCTGCTATTCAGGCCCCGCGTACAGCGCAGAGAGCTGCGCGGGCTTGGCCTTATGCCTATGAATCGAGAGCAGCCCTGTCGGCGCTAATTAAAAACCGCCAAGTCAAACTCTTTTACGGCGGGGAGCGGCGGGATCGTTATGGCCGCGCGGTGGCGCAAGTCTATACGCTGGATAAGGACGGCGTGCCTGACCTTTGGGTGCAGGATGAGATGATACGCCTCGGCCTTGCGCGCGTCTTTAGCTGGCGCGGGGACGGTGCAGATATGGACGCGCTCTACCGCCTAGAGACACAGGCCCGCGATAAGTCGCGCGGCCTATGGGGTGATAGCTTTTATGCTGTCCGAAAACCCGATCCAGACCCGCTCGCGCAATATGTAGATAGCCTCCAAATCGTCGAAGGGATTATAACCTCAACCGCGGATGTACGCGGGCGAATTTATCTAAATTTTGGCGCGGATTACAAAACGGATTTCACAATCGCGATTGCGAAAAAACATGTGAAACAATTTGCGGAAGTTAATCCGGTGAGCCTGACGGGCGCGCGTGTGCGCGTACGGGGCTGGATAGAGCTAATAAACGGCCCGATGATCTGGTTAGACCATCCGGGCCGTTTGGAAATTTTATCTTAAGGGGTGCGTGTATGGCATGCAATTCGCGCTAGCGGGTAATTCCATATGTGAGACCATATCTCCGACCCTATGAATGAGCCAGCAGCGCTGGTTTTCGTCCATCGCGAGACGATAATTTCCAGTGGGTATAAAGGACTGAGGTGTATTACCACGTCGTTCCAAATTTACCTGACGCTGATGGTTCTTTAAAACAGGCGTTTGGCTGAGGCTATCTGGCATGGTGATGACATTTGCACCGCTTTTTTCGCGCACAAAAACCCGAATAGCCTCTCGCGTTGCTGGATCCTGTGTGTTCAGCAAAACCGCCGCTACCGCATTGGGCGGCTCAGTCGCGCTCGCACATGCGGCGAGCCCGATAGGACAGGTTGTGAGAATCGACACAAATGCAATCTTCACTGACGCCGGGAAATTATTCACTTGTTTTTGCTGTTTTTTTCAGAGCGCTAAAGTCAAACATTTCCGCACGATTTTTGCTTGCGAAATAAGCTTTTATGCGTGGGTCTTCCATGAACGGATCTGAAACTGTACCAGAAATTTTCGACGATTGCGGGCCGTTCACATCTCGGCCTGCAACCGCTGTGGTCGGACAGCTGCCTGTCCTTGCATAGCTCATGGCCGTAGAGAGCATGGCTTCATTTGGGTCACCCAATGGTGCAGAGAAATCATCTTCGACTTCACAACCCGCTATGACAGGGCCCGTCGCACCCGTTGCTTGACCTGGTGCAAATCCATCGTCGTAATCACCGAAACCTTGCGCATTCACACCGCGGAAATGTAGCGGTACATAGGTCGTGCCGCAATTTTCGATGGGAAATTGTCCCGTAGGTTTGCCGCAGGTGCGCGTACCAATTTGAATAACTTCAATCCCAATCCCCATAAGACCGTTCATGACGGCTTCGGAGGCTGAGCAAGATTGCGCGGTCGTCAGAACAAAAACACGCGGTAGGTCTAGGGTTGGGAGATCAAGTCCTGGGTCTATTGTTTGACTATTCGAAAATAGGAGTGTTTCATCAAAGAATGGAATTGGGGTCACGGCTTGACCCGTGAATGGGTTCACATTGGGTGAACGGCTATTAAATTCCATGATTTCAAATATCTGATCTTCGGTAGCTTCCCCTGCGGTCATATAGCCGATTTGAGCGGCGATAGCTAATAGCCCTCCGCCATTATAACGGAAATCTAGGACTAAATCATCTACACCCGCGTCAGATAATTCAGTGAATGCGTCGAAAAGCTGGTCCTGACCGGTGAAAGGTCCGAAGGATTCATAATGAATATAACCCACGCTCTCATCGCCATTTTCAAGGATGTCGACACTGTTCACAGGCTCAATCGTAATGGCTTGGGAGGTAACAGTAATATCGGATTCTGTTCCATCCGGAAATCTAACGCCAAAAACATGGTCTTCCCCGACTGCGGTCGGGAATAATCCAGCGTTAAACGCATTAATGTCAGCTTGAGATGTGCCGTTCAGGAAATCTGCACCGTCAATTGTCAGGATCTGAGCTCCGCGTGTGAACCCGGCGGCTTCGGCGTTACTGCCTTCCTGCGTGAAGGAAATGCGCCAATCACGGGGCAATATATTTGTTTGTATCGCAGCAAAACGAGCCCCATATCCGAATGTCGGCGCACCGCTTCTCGAAGCTTCAAAACTTTCTGTTGATTGAATGAAAGAGAATCTGTCAACCAAGCGCCCGGATGCCGTTGACGCCGTCGTGAGTCGGTCATCGAAATAAGCAGAAATGTCTGTAAAGTTATTTGGATCACTATCCGTGACTTGCTCGAAGAAGAGATAGGTTTCGTTCATGAAAGACCGTATCCAGAATAATTCGTGTAATAATTCGCCTTGTACATCCCCTCTTGGATTGCCGTTTAAATCTGTATCCGTTCGAACTGTCTGGCAGATAGAGCGTAACGTGCCTGAAGGGGGATAATCATTGGCTACGAAGTCTGGAACGGCAGGACTGTTCGTCGTCGGCGGCGGGGGAGGAGGCGGGGGAGGCGTCGCAGCTACGGGTGTTGGACTACTACCACCGCCGCCGCCGCCGCAGGCTACGAGGAAAGCACAGCTCGCGACTGATGTTAGAAGAAGTTTTACAGAATTTTTCATATCTATCCCTTTATCCAATCTCGCCCCAACATGGGATGAATGATTATAAAGGGATAGTGCAACGTCAAGCGCTACGCTGTTATGACTGCAGGCTAAATTAGAAAATTAAACGTTTTTTCACGTTTTAAGGGCGATTTTTCACCTTTAAGCGGTATTATGCTGCGGCTTCGTCACCATTTTCATCGGAATCCGCTTTGGCTTCGGCGTCCTTAGCGGCCTTAGCCGCTTGGCGAGACCGGGCTTTTGAAAGCGTATCCAAAACATCTTCTAAGGCCGCGTCACGGGATTCTTTTCTGATAGCGGCGACTTCCCGCACCATGCGGTCAATCGCGCGTTCATAGAGTTGACGCTCAGAATAGGACTGCTCTGGCTGTGTGTCCGTTCTATGTAAATCGCGGACAACTTCCGAGACTAAGATAAGATCGCCAGAGTTGATTTTGGCTTCATATTCTTGCGCGCGGCGCGACCACATTGTCCGTTTAATCCGTGCGCGGCCCTTTAGGGTCGTGAAAGCATCTTTCAATGTAAGCTCGTCAGACAGGGCGCGCATGCCTGATGTTGCGGCTTTTGCGGTTGGAACGCGCAAGGTCATTTTATCTTGCTCGAAATGCACGACATAGACTTCAATATCGAAGCCAGCGATGACTTCCTGATCAACAGAGGTCACAATACCGACGCCATGCGCGGGATAGACAATATGCTGATTGGGCTTAAATAGACGCTTGGTCGATTTTTTCTTTTTCGCGGCCATTGGTGTATTCCTTCATTCTCTCAAATCAAAAGCGCGGCAGCTCATTTAAAGCTATCCGCGCTTAGTTATATTTGAAGGCTCTATATCACAAAATTAGAGTAAAAGCGAATCCTGTGATGCAGACTTAAAATCGGGTTTTATTCGTCGCCAGTTCCGGGTTTTTCGCTAAAGTATTTCTCAAATTTACCCGTTTCACTTTCAAAGTCCTTGCCGTCCGCGGGCGGGTCTTTTTTGACCGTGATGACGGGCCATAATTCGGCATATTTGGAATTGATTTCCAGCCACTTTCCATCAGGTTCATCTTCCGTATCTGGAACGATGGCGTCGACGGGGCATTCGGGTTCGCAAA